>JACRDW010000124.1 GCA_016212785.1 Methanobacteriota archaeon
AGACCACGATTTCTAACCGTCAACCGGAAATTTCAACGATACCGGTTATTAAGCTACTTTTTAATATAAACGCAAAAATTTTAAGCACGTGCAGCGATAATTTTATTATGCCCCTTTATTCTCACTCCCGCCTCGCAACCTATGAGAGCTGCCCGCTGCAGTACAGGTACGCCTACGTTGAGAGGGTAGAGCTAACTCTTAATTTTTTACTAGGCCCACTTTAGGAGAAAGAGTTTTAAAGCAGGCTGAAGTATTTTAAATCTGTTATGAAACCGAAAATTGCAATCCTGGACTACGGAGTCGGCAACCTGAGAAGCGTTGAAAGAGGGCTGGCTCAAGCGGAAGTCGCCAGATAAATTTATATAACACGGCTGTTATATAACACAGCTGTTATATGACTGATTTCAAATTCGGCGGACCCGTAGAACCGGAGCTGTTCTATGATAGGGAAAGGGAGGTAGAATTTCTCATAGACAAACTCTCCCAGATAAAGAAAGGGATAAAGCACAACTATGCATTGGTTGGTCCCAGGAGGATTGGGAAATCCTCGATTCTCTACGTCCTGAAGGAGCAAATGTCAAAGAAAAACATAATTCCAGTCCTCATAGACTGCGAGGGAAGGGAAATAACAAGGCAGACGGAACTTACCCTAGAGCTTTTCTTGGAGTTTTGGGGCAGTGCTGTTTTAGATGCCTACTTTGAACATGCTAAATTACAGGAGAAGGTTAAGGTGAGGCTGTCTGATTTTATTGTGGGAGCTAAAGACCGAATAATTGCTGGATTCGCAGAGGTTCTAGGAAGAACAAAAGCTTTCGAGATAAAGGCAATTACAGATTACCTCAGCTTCAGAATAGAATTTGAAAAAGCAGCGGAGAGGAGGAAGCCCGCAACCGAAGAACTGGTGAAGCTGTTTGAGGATACCGTTGACCTAGCAGAAAGGATCGCCGGCGAGAGGGGCGTCTGCTTCGTATTCATGCTCGACGAGTTCCAGGAGGTTGGAAATTTCAAGAGGCCATTTGACTTCCTTAAAGCCTTCAGAAGGCATCTCCAAAGACAGAAAAAAGTTGCCTACCTTTTCACAGGTTCTAATATAGGGATGATGGAAAATATTCTTTTAAGGAAGCCCTTCGGCGGACACATACCGATAGAGTGGATACATCCTTTCAATTCCGAGTCCGCATGCAATTTTCTGAAAGACAGATTTTCTCGTTTAAGGAGAACCGCATCCAAGGAAGCGATCGAAGAGATTGTAAACTTCACAAATGGACATCCTGCCTACCTGAACTGGTTTGGAGAAAACTGCGTCAGGCTGGGAAAAGAAATTACTCCTGCTATTGTAAAAATATTAGAGGAACGAATTTTCGAGAGAGAGGGACTAATGCACGTATTCGAGGAAGACCTCAGTAAAATAAGCCCGAAAAAAGGGAAGATTTTTCAAGTATTTGTTGAGATGGCAGGACATGATTTGGAGTCGCCGTCAAAAATATCCAAAAAAGTTTTACGTTCCACGACGAGTGAGGTGATAATATATCTCAAGAGATTGGAGCAGAGGGGATTTGTCAGAAAACTTGAGGAAGGTGGATACGAAATTGTAGATGATATGCTGAAGAATTACGTGAAGAGAAAAATCCATCTAACCCACTGATAATATGAAGCTCAAAACTCTCTATCTTGTATTAAAAATCGATAAGCTCGTAAGAGAAGATGCCAGCAAGCTGAGGGGCTACATAGGCAATAAATTTCCAGAATACCCCATTCTACACCACCACATAAAAGAGGTCGGCTACCTTTACACTTATCCAAGAACAGTTGCATAAGCAGTTCTAGAAAAACAAGGATTGAAACTGCTTTTACTGCCGTGGTATAAACTAGGCTTTTAATACAATAGGCAAAAAATTTTAAGCAGGGTAGCGATAATATTTCATTATGCCAATTTATTCCCACTCACGCCTCGCAACCTACGAGACCTGCCCGCTGCAGTACAGGTACGCTTACGTTGAGAAGGTAGAGCTTGAGCCGGAGATAGAGACGATTGAAATTTTTATGGGCAGCAGGGTGCACGAGGCGCTTGAGAAGCTCTACAGGGATTTGAAGCTCTCGAAGGTAAATGTGCTTGAAGACCTGCTTGCGCACTACGAGGAGAACTGGGAGAAGAACTGGAGCGAGGACGTAAAGATAGTGAGGAAGGAATACTCGGAGCAGAATTACAGAGATACGGGCAGGAAGTGCATCACCGATTATTACGACAGATACAAGCCGTTCAGCGACAGCAGGACGCTCGGCTTGGAGCAGATTATACTGATAGAAATCGAGGGGTACAGGCTCAGAGGATTCATAGACAGGCTGGCGCAGAAGAGCGATGGATACTACGAAATACACGACTACAAGACATCGCAGTACTTACCCATGCAGCGCTACTTTGACGAGGACAGGCAACTGGCGCTCTACCAGATGGGTGTAGAAAACCTGTGGGGAGATGCAAAGAGCGTTGACTTAATCTGGCACTATCTGGTGCACGACAAGGAGATAAGGTCGAGGAGGAGCGCTGAAGCGATTGAGAAGCTGAAGGCAGAGGTTGCTGCGTTGATTGAGCGAATAGAAATGGCTGAGGAAGAGGGCAAATTTCCTGCCAAGGAGAGCGAGCTTTGCAGCTGGTGCGAGTACCAGGTGCTCTGCCCAAGGCACAAGCACATTGTCGCTACCAGTGAGATGCCGGTTAATAAATTTCTCAAAGACCCTGGCGTAAAGCTTGTAAACCAGTATGCGAGACTGGTGGAGGAGAAGAGGGCTTTCTTGGACGGGGTTGAGGCTGAGATGGAGCAGTTGAAAGAAGCGATTATAGCTTATGCGAAGAGGGAAGGGGTAGAGGTAATAAGGGGCAGCGATAAGAAGCTGTCGGTGAAGATTGATACGAAAGCGAAGTTTCCGACAAAAGAGGAAGAGGAGAGGGCTGAGCTGGATGCCCTGTTGAAGAATGCGGGGAAGTGGATGGAGGTAAGCGATTTGAATGTTTACGCGCTTGCGAGGGCGATGCAGAGAGGAGGGTGGAGCCAAGAGCTGGTGAAGAAGATTGAGAAGTACCAGAAGCTGGAAGAGCAGTATCGCCTTACGCTGTCTGCGCTGAGGGAGGAGGAATAGAAAACTCAATATTTGAAATTTATCCATTCTTTGAGCAGGGGGTCGGTAAATTCGTAGACTCCGCTTCCTATCTTTTTTAGAT
>JACRDW010000125.1 GCA_016212785.1 Methanobacteriota archaeon
ATATGCAGTAATAGAAATAAATATTGCAAGACCAGGTGATAAAGTCAGCCACCATGCCACATCCATAAATTCCCGTGAACCAGACAGCATGTCACCCCAACTGGGAACATATGGAGGCACACCAAATCCCAAGAAACTCAAAGACCTTTTGACTCTTCTTAGAGAATATGAAATTCAAATGGATGAATATAATAGAGCTGTTTCCCAATACAATGCCTTGGTTAGAAAATATAATGCTGCTAATCCAATTACACAACTCTCCCTTCGAGATGATCTAAATAATCAAGCCAAAATAGTTAATCAAGAACTAGAAGATGTCAATAGAGTTGTCGCCAAAATTAATGTATTGATTAGTTGAAAAAAAGAAGGCTGCAAAGAAATCGACCCCTTTCTAAACAGACTGGACATCAAGAAACTGAAGAGATATAAATGAAAATAGTAACTAAATCATCAAGTCAAGCGCAACGAAAACAAAAATCGAAACGCTGACTGCAGCATTTATGTTGAAGAACGCAACAGGAACTTTTTCAAGTTTTTCTGGAGAGACTATTAAATGTTCGTATATCAATAGTAAAGAAATAACTCCTACTCCTATCAAGTAAAAAATTCCTAATTTTAAAATGAAAAAAACTGAGAGGAGAAGCAAGATCGTTATTGCATGACACGTTGAAGAAATCGTCAATGCGTTTTTAGCTCCAAACCTTGCAGGAATAGAGTGCAGCCCGAATTTCCTATCAAACCCTACATCCTGGCAGGAGTATATAATATCGAAGCCTGCCACCCAGAAAGTTACGGCTGCTGCGAGAATAAGCGCAGGCAGCTCTATGCTTGCGGTGATTGCGACCCAGCCGCCGAAGGGAGCGAATGCGAGGTTCGTGCCGAGCAAAACATGCGCGAACGAAGTGTAGCGCTTCGAATAGGGGTACGCAAGAGCGGTAATCACCGGAATTGGAGCTAATGCGAATGCAAGGAAGTTCAACTGATACGCCGAAAAAAAGAGTAAAATGTATGACAGAATAATGACGGTCTTTGCCTCTCCGGTGCTCACCTCTCCGCTCGGCAGAAGCCTGTCTTTTGTTCTGGGATTTTTCGCATCTATCGTCCTGTCCACGAGGTCTGCAAGAACGATTGCTGCGCTGCGAGCGCCAAAGAGCGCAAGCGTAATCCAGAAAAATTTTTCTAGCGGAATTATCCCGCCATAAGCGAGCATGGCCCCTGCGTAGGCAAACGTCAGGGAAAAAATTGTGTGCTCGAAGCGGATGAGCTGCAGAAGCATTTTGAGGTTCATGATGAACTACCTTTTGTATATCTTGTCGTGATGGTCTAAGTCGAGAAATTCAACAAGCCCTTCATTCTCATTGACAGAAAATATCAAGACAAAGGGGTCGAGATGTACACGTCTTATATTTTTCATGTCATATCTCAGCGGTTTATAATGAGTTGGATTTTCTATAATCTCCCCTATCCTCTTTTGTATCCGCTGAAAAAGAAGAAAATTCTTTTTCTTTATTTTCCTTAACTTTACCGCTAATTCAGGCTTTATTTCAAAAGAATAAGGCATCCAATCACTCGGAAAAATATTCTTCAAATTCTTTCATGCTGCTGAATTTTATACCTTTTTGCTTCTGAATTTTTTCCAATTTCTTCAGAAATTCTGGATTAAGCTCTCTGTGCAAATCGTTGCTTATCGCATCAAGTTCATCTTCCATAGAGATTATTTTCTGCTTCAGCAAAGCAATGTCACTTTGTATATTTTTCAAAATTTTAATTTCAGGCCCTTTAAAAATCTTCTGACTGGTTTTAATACTCTGCATTATAACCACCAAAATACAATCAGTCTCCACGATATATAAATCTTAATATCTTCCAGAGGCTTTGAAAAGGCGGGTGAAGGCGGGTTAAACATTTTGCACTCATTATAAACCTTCAATGTAGGCTGTTATCTAACGTTTGGCGGGCATCTGAAGTTCCACGAAGGGGAATTTGGGCGGAGTGCCGAAGGCATTTCTAATTTCTCATTTCAATGCCGGGAGCATGGCGCTACAAAGCCATAATCTCTCGTTTCCGATTGACTTTTCCCAAGTAATACCATTTCCAGTTTCAGCACGTTTACGAAATAAATTTAACCAACACGCATATTTTGCATCATTTTGTATCAGCAAATATTTCATCTTTTCAATATCCCAGTCTTCTTCCATTTCCCCCTCGAATTTAATTTCGCACACCCAAAGCATAGGCCAATTTGATTCTCCTGTTGCATCGGGTGGAGCGTCTGGATTTTCTATGTCATCCCATATAACTATATCTGGGTAACAAAAATACTTTTTTCTATCCTTGTAAACATAGGATATGTTAGGCTCACAACATACTCGATTCCATATCTGGTTATGTTCAAATCCTAGAACCGCACCTTTATAATTCCCTTTTACCGTGTCATAACCGATATTTCGATAGATAGAAGATATTCGGCTAGAAATCTCAGTCTGAATGTCGATTTCCCTAGACCATCTGTATGGCTCGCACTGCCAATCTTTAAGAAATTTCTCAATTACGTCCCAGGCAATTTGTACTAGATAAGGATACGCTGCCATTTTCTACCCTCCTTAAATCGTGCTTTCGCCTAACTCGTTCATATCCGAACTGAGTTCGTATATCCTTCCATTTTGTCGGTATAAACGAATTTTTTTCATTTTTATTACTCAACCCCCAGCTCCTTCCACATTCTCCAGATGCGCTCCTTAACTTCTTCGCTCATTTTTATTTCATCCGGCCACTCCCTTTCGAAGCCTTCTTCCTTCCATTTTTTCGTTGCGTCGATGCCCATCTTTGAGCCGAGATTTGGCAGAGGAGCAGCGTGGTCGAGCGTATCGGCAGGCGCAGCGTCCACAAAAAAGATGTCCCTCTTCGGGTCGATTCGGTTAGAAACAGCCCATATTACTTCACTGATGTTTTGCACGTTTACATTTTCATCAACGACGATAATCGTTTTAGTAAACATCATCTGCCCCATGCCCCAGAGAGCGAACATGACTTTTTTCGCATGCCCGGGATACTGCTTCTTTATCGACACTATTGCAAGGTTGTGAAATACGCCTTCGATTGGAAGATTTATGTCAGCGATTTCGGGCAGCTGCATTTTGATGAGCGGCAAAAAGATGCGCTCGATCGCCTTGCCGATATAAGAGTCCTCCATCGGCGGCTTGCCCACAACTGTAGCAGGATAAATCGGATTCTTTCTGTGCGTTATGCAGGTGACGTGAAATACAGGATACAAGTCTGCGAGGGAGTAGTAGCCCGTGTGGTCGCCAAAGGGTCCTTCGATGCGGCGCTCTTCTGGATTTACGTATCCTTCCAGAACTATCTCTGCATTTGCAGGCACTTCTAAATTGACTGTCTCGCACTTCACGAGCTCTACCGGCTTCTTTCGCAGAAAGCCTGCAAACAGCATTTCGTCGAAGCCTTCTGGCAGCGGTGCAGTAGCCGAGAATATGGTCGCAGGGTCGCCTCCAAGCGCAACCGCAACCTCAAGAGGCTCGCTTCTTTCTTCAGCCCTGCGGTAGTGTTTTGCTCCATGCTTGTGCACGTGCCAGTGCATTCCAGTAGTCGCCCTGTCATAAACCTGCATCCGATACATGCCGCAGTTGCGCTCCTCTGTTTCAGGGTCTTTTGTGAAAACGAGAGGCAGAGTTATGAAGCGCCCTGCATCTCCAGGCCAGCACTTCGGTATGGGAAATTTGTTTAAATCAACTTCTCCGCCCTTGAGAATAACTTCCTTGCATGGAGCGTTTTTAACGATTTTTGGAGGAAACGACAGGACTTCCTTCAACTTTACTGCGCTTTTTATCTTGCCTATCAAAGAAGAAGGAATCTCCGGCTTCAACAGCCTGACCAGACCTTCTCCTATGCCTTCAAGATTTTCTGTCTCTAATGCAAGCTTCATTCTCTCCACAGAGCCGAAGAGATTTGCAGCTATGGGTATGTTATAACCTTTCACATTTTCAAAAAGCAGGGCGGGTCCTTCTTTCTTTACAATGCTGTCTAAAATTTGAGTAATCTCGAGTTCTGGAGCAACCTCTGCCTTAATTCTTCGCAGCAGTTTTTTGCTCTCAAGCACCTCAATAAAATCTCTCAAATCTGAATACGTCATTTGCAGCATTCTCCACTTGGAATTTTATTTCCGTGCGGGCACTTTTCTGGATGATTCAGGGCAGTGCAGACGGCATCTGCTATTTCCTTAGATATGTGATGCTCCAGACCGCATGCGTTGTCGTGCACGCTTTTGTCCAGCTTCATGTTCAGTATGTCTGTAAGCAGCAACTCGGCTAATCTGTGGTTTCGTACGACCTGCCTTGCTACACTTCTTCCTTTCTTTGTAAGATTAACTCCTACCCTCGTCTCGTATTCAACTAACCCCATTTCTTCCATTTTTTTAAGCATTTCAACAGCGCTCGGAGGAGCTATTTTAAGGCTTTCGGCTATCTCATTTATCTTCGCTATACTCTTTCCTCTCTCTTCAAATATCCAGAGAAGTTCTAAATATTCTTCAATGTTCTCAGTTACCCTCATTTTGTTACCTTTCTCACATAAATCTCTCTCGCTATTTCTTCATCGATGGCAAGCTCGGTCTCGCCTATTTTTATAACAAACGAGGGGCGCTTTTGGTGCAGCTTAATCGTGCTTCCCGGAATTACACCCAGCGAGCTCAGCCGGTCTAACCTCGTGTGCTCCTTAGGTACTATGAAAACAATTCTCCCCCCTTCTCCAGGTTCTAACTCCATCAGGGGCATTACCAATGGCTTAATATCTCTCTTAAATTTTGTACAGCACTCACCTCTGGGTATAAGTTTGCCGTGAGGACACAGCGGAGGGTGCCCTAAAAAAGCGCATACGCTGTCAGTTACTTCGGAACTGAGCAGATGCTCGAATTTGCAAGCCTGCGGCTCGAAGTGCTCCTCTTCAATCTCAAATACTCCGGAGAGCAACCTTTCCGCAAGGCGGTGGCGGCGAATTATCTCTCCAGCTTTCTTGTCCCCTTCTTTGTTTAGAGAGATTCTATTTTCATAAGTGGATATCAAACCCTGCTTTTCCATTTCTGCGAGAACTTTCTCCGCATCCTTCTCTCTCGCTGCTGCAAGGATTTGCTCTACGTTGCTCTTGCCTTCCTCCCTGAGAGTCCAGATGACCTCCAATAATTCATCGATCTGCTCTTTCATTTTTTCCTCCATTTGAGTATCTTCTTTCACGTCTAAAAATTCTTTGCAGAAAATTTAAAATCGTCGATTCTTCCACAAATTGATAGTTGCAGTTTGGGCAGCAGATTATCTTGCATTCGCCCATGACTAGAGGGCACTTCTTGCACTTCATTTCTTCCCTGCGAAACTCATAGCCGCACAGCGGACACTTCATAGCACTACCTCAAAATATCTTAGCAGGAAGTTTAAGATTCCTCCCACCAGAAAGGCGAATGGAAATATGAATGCTGCTATTGCAAGTGCGGTTTTCAGCCCTCTTTCCTTGACCATCATGAAAAAGTTGGCTATGCAAGGTACAAATAAAGTAATCGTAACCAGGCTGACCACAATTTGAGTTGGATCCAGCAGGCCTTTCTCTGCGAGCACGAAGAGACCTGCAGCGCCGTAATCTCTGCGCAGAAATCCGACGATAAAGGCTTCGGTAGCTTTCGCAGGCAGCCCCAAAAAGCTGACCACCACAGGGCTTGCCGCAATTTCGATTATTTTTAGAAGTCCTATTCTGTCAAATACGAAGAGTAAGAAAGTACCTAAAATAAAGAGAGGCACGGCTTCCTTTACATACCACTCTACTCTTGCGAGAGTTTTGACAGCTATGTTTGAGGCCTTCGGTATGCGCAGTGGAGGAATCTCAAGAATGAAGTCAGAGGGCTCTCCGGGTATTACCTTCGAGGCGAGGTAGCCGACGAGCAGCATTACCAGAATTACCATGCCTGCCCAGATGTACGCCGCTTTGGCTGAGAGCGTACTGAGCATTCCCAGAATTACTCCAAGCTGAGCAGAGCAGGGTACTGCAAGGGCTAGAAGGAGAGTGACGATAATTCTATCTTTTTTCGTCTCCAGTATTCTCGCAGTCATCGTAGCCATCGTATCGCATCCCAGTCCGAGAACCATGGGCAGCACTGCCTTTCCATTTAAACCAATCGACTTAAAAGCTCTGTTGCTCATTATCGCAAGCCTCGGCAGGTAGCCGGTGTCCTCGAGAAAGCCGAAGAAGATGAAAAAAGTGCCGACGATTGGAAGAACTATCGCAAGCGCATAAGTTAAAGCTGTAGTAATTAATCCGTACTCTCCTACCAGCAGTTCCTGAAGCAGCTTTATCGGAATCGTTCCAGCAAGCCTTATTGCAAAGGGATTTAAATATTTCCCAAAAATCGTGTTTTCAAAAAAGTCAACAAGCGTGCCCGCGCCAAACTCTCCAACGAACTTGTACATGAGATACAAAACGAACAAAAGAACAGGCAGCCCCCAGAATGGATGCATTGTTAGATTTCCAAGTTTTTCGGTGACGGTGCCCTTAGAAACTTCCTCTGCCCTTAATACCTGCTTCAGAATCTCTTCCGCAGCTCTCAGTCTCTGCTGGGTTATTACATAACCCATGGATTCATTATATTTAGAGCGTACTTCGTTGATTATTTTCTCAATTTCAGCAAGAATTTTTTCATCTATCCTCTCCAAGAGCCATCCCCTCAAGCTTGCGTCGCCAGCGAGCAGCATTAAAGCAAGACTTCTCTTAGATATCGCAGCGCTCGGCAGAAATCCTTCGAGCTTTCCTATAGCGGCTTCTATGGTTTCGTCATAGCTCATTCTGTAAGTGGAAAGCCTGGGTTCAGAAAGACTTCGTATAAGTTGCTCCAAACCGTATTTCTGTACCGCAACAGTCGGAACTGCTTCGACTCCAAGAATTTGAGAAAGTTTCCCAGCATTAATAGATATTCTGCGCTCCCTCGACTCGTCAATCATGTTCAGGTCTAAAACAAAGGGAAGCCGCATTTCAGCCAGCTGGAGCGAAATCAGTAAAGCTCTTCTTAGGTTTTTTGCATCCGCAATCTGGAGCACGAGCTCGACTTTTTCATTGAGAAGTATGTCTCTGGTAACCCTTTCATCCTCGCTCATCGGAACGAGATTATTTATGCCCGGAGTGTCTATGAGCTCATACTTATTTTTATTGAGCGTTCTTATCGCCCTGACAACTTCTACCGTAGTGCCTGGATAGTTTGATACAGTTGCATAGCGCCCGCTGAGCAGACCGAATACCACGCTCTTGCCCACGTTTGGATTACCTATGACTGCGATTTTCGGCAGATTTGAAGCTGTTCCTGTATAATGCCCGTGCATTTCAATGCCCCATACAATTAGGTATACCTAATTAGGTTAACCTAACTTCTGCAAAAATATCAGCAAAACCGCTGCAAGAAAGGCAAGCACAGCGCCGTACAAAAAAGTTGCGGACGCGCCGAGATACTGCCACAGAGCGCCTGCAATCAAGCTCGCAGGCAGCGCTGCAATACCGAGTATGGTATGGAAAATGCCGAATGCGGTGCCCCTCGCCTCAGCCGGCACAAGGTCTGCGACATATGCTTTCTGAATTCCTTCCATGAAAGCATAGTAAATGCCGTAGAGTGCGAAGAAAAGCAGGACATGTGGCATAGTTTTTGCAAGCATAAAACCTGTGCAGGTGAAACCGAAAAGTGCGTACCCAAGAGCAATCGTATGCTTCCTTTGGATTCTGTCGGAGAGCATTCCTGCGGGCATTGCAAAGGTTGCGTATATCACACTGAAAAGCAGGTAGAAGATGATAATCTTCTGCTCCGGTATTCCAATCTCCTTTGCCTTCCACATAAGAAAAACATAGCTGAAGTTTGCCAGACCGAAGATCGTCGCTATCAGCAGGAAAATCTTGAATTCTCTGCTCAGCGCTTTGAAGGTAAGCCTGAACGAAATCGCTTTTGGCTCTTTTCTTATTTCTCTGACGAAAAAAATTATCAGGAGTACTGAAAGGAAAGCAGGAATTGCAGCAATCAGGAAAATCCGCCTATAGCTGAAATAAGCTACCAGAGAAAATGCAACAGCAATTCCGAGTACTGCACCGCTCGTGTCCATCGCCCTGTGAAAACCAAAGGACTTTCCATAAAATTCTGCATCTGTTGAATCCGCTATGAGCGCATCCCTCGGAGAAGTTCTCAGACCTTTGCCGACCCTGTCTACAAATCTCACAGCAAGCACTTGAAGCCATGTTGCAGCAAGTGCAAAGAAAACCTTGGAAGCCGCACTCAAACCATAGCCGCCTGTTACGAAAATCTTTCTCCTGCCGACTTTGTCAGAATACCAGCCTGAATAAACCTTCAATAAGCTGGCAGTGCTCTCAGCTATTCCCTCTATCAATCCCACGGCCGCAGGCACAATGCCGAGGCTCAAATAGAAGAAGGGCAGCACCGCAAAAATCATTTCAGAACTCACGTCTGCCAGGAAGCTTGCCGCTCCGAGCACTAGTACCGTGGTGCTCATTCCTTTGAAAATGCCGCTTTGAATTCTGTCCTGCTGATTTTTCAAACTATGCACTCACCTTTTTCCCATAAATCAGCCTAATGAAGCTATGCGACTCTTCTACAGCCGAAATACCAAAAGTCTTAGCAGTGTCCTCAAGCTGCTCGTCCAGTAGTGCGAGCGCATGTTTTGGCTCAAATATTCTCAGGAAGAGATACAGGAGATACCTTGCCAGGAAATTTTTTGGTTTTTCATAATCAATGAGCACTATTCTTCCGTCTCTTTTCAGCACCCGCGCTATTTCTGCCAGAGCTCTACTCCGCATTTCTCCCGGCATTTCATGCAGACCAAAAGAGACTATGATAACGTCCAGAGAATCGCTCTCAAATGGTATTTTCTGGGCGTCCGCTTCTATAAACAGTATATTAGCTAAATTTCCTGCTTTTTTCCCTGCTTTTCTGAGCATGTGCCGCGAAATGTCCAGCCCGTAAATTTGGGATTCTGGAAATTTTTTCGCAATCAGAAGAGCAATTGCACCAGTGCCGGTGCACAAATCTAGGATTTTCCTACCATCTATTTTTTCGATCACCTTGTTCCTGAATTTCTTTACCTGCGGGAAAATCTCTAAGACATCATAGTAGTTCATAGCGCTTCTATTCCATAACTTCTTCCACAAGTTCTCTTAGTCTCTCTCGAGATTTTTTAAGAACACTAATCCCTTTTTTTGTCGCCTTGTAGTATCTTCTTCGCTTGCCATGAATCACGAGCATCCTGCTCTTTAGGTAGCCATCGCGCTCCAACGCATGCAGCGTTGGGTATAGCGTTCCGGGACTTACAGCATAACCGTGCCTTTTGAGTTCTTTGATAATCTCTATGCCGCAAATCCCGCCCTTGCTTGCGTGGTATAAAGTATGAATTTTTATAAAGCCGAGGAAAAATTCCCGAATCATGATATCGCAATCCGATATCGATATACGATTTCAATATATAAACTTTTTGTTATCCAAGCGTAAAATTATAAACTAGCCGTCACCCATATATGTTGGTAAGCCGGGGTGACAGAGCGGTTATGTGGCGGACTGCAGATCCGCATATGAGGGTTCGACTCCCTCCTCCGGCCTTTCTCAGCACTTCACCAGTGATAGCTGGGCGCAATACCCTTGCGCTTGCTCACGCAAGCAAGCTTTCCACAATAGCAGGTACGAATGATGCCTTGTGCTGAGAGGTGGATTAAAATGCTGAGAATTTACAATACTCTGACCAGAAGAAAGGAAAAGTTTGTTCCGAGAGAGGGGAAGAAAGTTGGAATGTATGTCTGCGGACCCACGGTATACGACTACCCGCACATAGGTCATGCCCGGACTTACGTAGCCTTCGACATTATAGTGCGCTACCTGCGCTTCAAAGACTATGACGTGAAATACGTTGTTAACATAACAAACGTTGACGACAAGATAATCAAAAGAGCAAACGAAGCAGGCGAAGAACCCCTGAAGCTTGCAGATAGGTTTGAAAAAATATTTTTCGAGGACATGCAAGCGCTGGGCATCGAAAAAGCAGACGCATATCCAAGGGTTACAGAGCACATACCGGAGATAGTAGCTTTGGTGCGGAAACTGATTGAGAACGGCTGTGCGTACGAGATAGAAGGCGATGTCTACTACTCGGTTGAAAAAGTCGGAAAATACGGAGCGCTGTCCCGCCAGAGTCTGAAAGAAATGATGGCAGGTGCGAGGATAGAGGTAGACGAGAGGAAGAGGTATCCGATGGACTTTGCGCTTTGGAAAAAAGCAAAACCAGGGGAACCCTCCTGGCAGTCGCCGTGGGGAAGAGGAAGACCCGGCTGGCACATTGAGTGCTCTGCGATGTTGATGAAGCACCTCGGGGAGCAGTTCGACATTCACGGCGGAGCAGTCGACCTGATTTCCCCTCACCATGAAAATGAAATATTGCAGAGCGAGGGCGCAACCGGAAAAAAGCCTTTCGTGAAGTACTGGCTGCACACCGGCTTCTTGAAAGTCGAGGGAGAAAAAATGTCCAAGTCTCTCGGAAATTTCATAACAGTGCGAGAGCTGCTGCAAAAATATGATTCGAATTCATTCAGATTTTTAGTAGTCTCAGCGCACTACAGAAGCCCAATAGACTTCAGCTATGGGAGCCTTGAAAAATCAAAGAAGAGCTTGGAGAGACTCCTAAACACTGCCGAATTTGTAAAAACGTTCAAGGAAGGACAATCGAATTTAGGAAATCTTCTCAAAAAGGCGAGAAAGGAATTTGAGGCAGCGATGGACGACGATTTCAACACACCCCAAGCACTCGCCGCACTGTTTGACTTTTCCAAGGAAGTGCGTAAGCTGAAATGCGGAAGCAGGGAAGTGGTTGCACAGACCTCGGACTTTTTAAAAAGTGCTCTGAACATATTCGGCATTTTGGTGCGGGAGAAAGAAATTCCGGGAGAGGCGAAGCGGAAGCTGACAGAGGTTGCGAAAAAATTTGGAATAAGAGTAGAAGGCGAGGTAATAGAGTCGATAGTCAAGGCAAGGGAAGAACTCCGGAAGAAAAAAGACTACAAAACTTCTGACGAGATAAGGGCAGAGCTGCAAAAGATAGGAATTCTGCTCGAGAACGAGGAAGAGAAAACGGTATGGAAAATTATTTCCCTCTGATGATTTCTGTTATTCCTCTCTCAGCATCTTCCCCTATTTTAATGTCCTCTACAGATTTCAGCCCCATTGCTCTGGAGGTTTTTTCCATGCCGAGCTCTATGTCCTTGCTCAGGACTATCACATATGCCGAAATTTCTTTCATGCCTATTTTCATCGCAGCCAATACTCTATGATGTCCATCCACGAGTACCATCCTCTCCCCGGATTTTATGACAACTATGGGTTCCGCCAGGCCGCGTTTCAGCTCGTACTCCCTGCCACGGAACTCGTCTGGCAGTATCCTGTTCTGCGTGGGCATTAGCTCTGAAATTTTAACATTTGTCAGTCTGACTATGGTCTTTAAGGAGTAGAGCTTCTCCAGAGATTCGATAAGCTTCTTGATTTTCTCAGGGGTTACCCTTTCTATGTGAGAGCGAATAACGTCCGCATTCGTGATTATTCCGATGAGCTTTTTGTTTTCGTCCACAACCGGGAGCCTGGAAAAACCGCTGCGGAACATTACTCTCGCAGCGTCTATCAGATTCGTTTCGGGGAACGTAACCACCACTTCCTTTGACATGACCTCTCTGACCTTCTTGCCCCCTCTGCGCAGTATTATATCCCTGCTCGTTACTATTCCGATGAGATTTCCGCCCTCCACTACCGGAAAGCCGTCGTGAGCGGTCTCTCGCATTATTTTGAGAATTTCCTCAATCGTCTGCTCCGGACTAACTATGATAACGTTGGGAGACATGTAGTTCTTTACCTTTACTTCCTGCGCCATAGAACCTCGCTGCCTATTCTGATTTCTCTTATCCTGTGATATGGTATTCTCGTCTCAATATTATTTCTTTCTATTACAAAAAAGGAGCTCTCGAATTTTATTATGCTTTTGGCTTGAATGCTCATAACGTCGCCGGGAGCGCCCCTGTGCACATAAACAATTTCGACTCCCTGTATAGACTTCTTCGGATGCCACCTCAGCTCGTCCAGGAAGCGCTTAGCCATGTTTTTACACTCCAGCTATCGCTATTGCAGTAGCAATTGCATTTTTACATTCTTCGTCCCTTGCGATGTTTCCGTGCCCTGGAAGCAAAAGATTGAAATCCAGCTTTGAAAGCCTTTCAAGAGAACTCACAAGCTCTTCGAAATTTCCACCCAAGTCTGCCCTCCCAAAGCTGCCGTCAGAAAAAAGCGTATCTCCTGAAATCAAAATTTTTTTATCCCGCTCATATAGACAGATGCTCCCTAGAGTATGCCCCGGAGTATGCACTACCTCGAATACGTGCTCCCCCATGTCTATTTTATCTCCGCCCTTCAGCATTTCACTAACCCTCAGCGGAATTTTTTTGCCTGCCATCGAGCAGGTACCGTAGAATTCTCCGGAGCGCATCTCCGCGGCATCGCTCTCGTGCACCAGAATTTTGCACTTGAAAAATTTGTTGCCCCCGCAGTGGTCTAAGTGAGCATGGGTATTGATTATCAGGTCTATCTTGCTTACCCTCTTTCTAATCTCATCAACAAGGTTGCTCGTACCAGCACCGGTATCCACGAGCGCAATTTTCTCATCGATTATCAAAAAAACATTCGAATCGAAAGAACTGCTTATTATTGGTAGTATCATGCTTCGCCTCAGTCTAAATTCGTAAGCCCGTTTTCATTTGCGATAGCAAGCGCTCTCTGCATCTCAGCGCCTGTTACTCCCCTGTTTATTTCAGGTATTTTATACGCCTCAAACTCGGGTCTGTACTGCGCCATTATATTCACTCTCACATCATTGCCCAAATTTTCGGCAATCCATTCCAGCACGTATCGAGTGCAGCACTCCACATGATTTGGAAGCACGAGGTGGCGGATGAGCAGCTCCGCATGCTCCCTTCCGAGAAGGTGATTTCTTGTAATAATCTTCCAGTAGTTCTTGACCTTCGATAATCGCTCTGCGCATGCATCGTTTCCGTATTTGAAGTCGGCAAGATAGACGTCAACTACGCCGTCTAAAAGCTTCATGGTTTCGCTGCTCATGTACATGTTGGAATTCCATACAACCGGCACGTTAACGTCCAGGCAGCGGAGCATATCGATGATTGTGTGCAAGTTTGGAGTCGGCTCCCCGCCCACGAGGTTTATATTTCTGCCTTTCTCAATAATCCTGCGTTTTTTCGCTATCTCCGCAAGCTGCTTTCCAGTTATAGCTACTCCCTTCTCCACGTGCCTCGAAATTGTCCAGTTCTGGCAGAAAACGCAGTAGAAGGTGCAGCCAATGAAGAAGAAAGTATGTGAGGGCACGAGACACGCTTCCTCTCCAAGATGTAAGAACTCTGAGGATAAATAGGTGCCTGCATCCAAGTTGCAGAATCCCCTCTTGCCCGCGGTTCTGTCCGCGTTGCACCTGCGCTCGCAGAAATGACAGGCGCTCAGAATTCTCCTCGCCAGCTCGAGCTTCAAATCCAGCAGCGAGACAGCAGGAAATTTTAAATCATCAACTTTTTTTGAGCCGAGCTTCTTCTCGGCATCTGCAAATTTTTTAATCTTGCTGTCGTGCTCCTGCCAGAGTTCCTCTTCAGCGCAGCTCAGCCCTATGGAAACCGGAATCGCTTTGGCTATCAGGAACTTGGCAAGTCTTTTGTCGGTCGATACTTCCACATATCTTCCCAAGGCTCTTTTTATCCCTTCGTCCTCAAAAGCAAGGAGAGCGTCCGGGCGGATTAGACCGTACATTTTTATCACTTTAGCAGGTATATTGCAAGCAAAGCGGCTCCAACTCCAATAATTTTCCTGGCTGTAACATCCTCTTTAAACACCAATAGCCCAGAAAGCGAAACAAACAGCATCGAGAAAATTATGACGAGCGGCAGGAATGCTGACAAATCTGCTTCCCTGAGCGGGTAGAGAGTTATCAATTTTGCTAAGCCCCCCATGAGGAAGCTGAAGAGCATTGCGACCAAGATTTTCGTTGGAAGCGACCAGAACTTTACCAAGTCAAAAAGTCCTATATTCATGTGTCCGTGAAATCTGTACTTCCAGAACGAATCTCCGAGAGTGAACAGCAGGGCAGCTGTTATTGCCATTACAATGTAAATTCCTTTCAGACTATCACCTCCTTAGCTCACAACTTTAACGTCTTTGAATTGAATTGTGGGTGCACGAACAGAGGAAACCTGCTTATAATCTTTTCCGAATCCTTCGATTTTGTTCAAAACGTCAAAGATATTTCCAGAAATAATCGCTTTCTTCACAGGCTTGCCGTTGAGAAATGCGTTCCTCGTTTCTACTGAAAAATCTCCAGATACGGGATTTGAGGTGTGGGCGCCAATCAAGCCGTGCACGACCAAACCTTCCTCGTCAATCCGCCCCTTCCCCGAGACGATAAAGTTGGAAGAATCTATATAGGGCAGAGAGGCGTAGGAATCTCTCTCTGCGCTGCCAGTACTTTTTGCGTTTTCTTTATTCGCAGCGTATGTGTCATATAGATAGCCTTTTAATATTCCTTTTTTTAAAAGCTCTGTTCTTTGCGATTTGACTCCCTCGCCGTCAAATTTAGAAGTTGAAAGCCCGTGTTTAAAGGTACCATCGTCTATTATGTTTAAATCTGAGAATATTTTTTCTCCAACTTTTCCAGCCAAAATCGAGCGCCTGCGCTGCACGTTATCGGCACTGAATGAATGAATTAAAACGTTTTCAAGCAGCTCGGCTACAGCGTGCGGCTTCAGAATTAAACTCGTGGTTAGAACTCCAATCTCCGCGGCATTCAGCGAATCTCTCGCAAGCCTTGCCGCTTCCCTGCCAACGCCTGCAAAGTCCAGGTCGAGAGCCCTCGAAACCTCGTAATAAAAGCCGGACGACTCGCTCTCTGCTACCGCGTTTAGATGGCAGGCGCATGTGGTAGCCTTATCGCTTGCGGCAACTCCGTTGGAATTCCAAATTCCAACCTCAGAGACAGACCAGGAAATTACTCCGGTCGTCGGAATTACGCTGTAACTACTACACGGGCTGACCAGAACTTCAGCAAATTCCATTGCATCCTCCACCTCAAGCTCAGCTATTCGCTTATCATAAATTCCGATACGACTATACTTCTGTTTTTCGGGCAGAGAAAGGAATTTATCTCTCTCTCCAATTTTTGCTGTATCTATTGCTCTCTGGAGCACTTTTTCATCCAGCTTATTTGAAAATGCAAACCCCATCTTTTTGTCTTTTATTGCTCTGACGCCATAGCCGAAATGTGAGCTCCCCTTGAAGGTCTCTATCCTGCCTTTCTTTATCTCAACGTCGTTTGAAATTCCCTTCGAGAAAAATATCTCAGCTTCGTCTGCGCTCTTCGTCAGGATTTTTAATGCTTTTTCTGCGTCCATCACTTAGTCCCCCCAACCGTCGCAAAAGTCCTTATGGTTGCACCTCCGTCGCTTACAGGCACGAGCTGCGCTGCCTTTCCGCAGAACCCTATGTGCAGTCCAAAATCGCTTCCGACTGCGTCGATGCTTTTAAGAATTTCCAGGGTTTTGCCTGAGAGTGCAACGTCCTTTATCGGCTTGGTTATCTCCCCGTTTTCAATCAAAAATCCCTCCTCTGCGCTGAATTGAAAAACGCCTCTCACGGTATCAACCTCTCCTCCCTTTGAGCCTTTCAGGTATACGCCGTACTTAATGTCCTCAAGTATCTCCTCGAAACTAAAATCTCTCGGTTCAATGTACGTGTTGCTCATCCTGACAATCGGCTGGTAGCCGAATCCCTGGGCCCTGGCATTGCCGGTATTTTCCTGCTTTAATTTTGCAGACGTTTCCCTGGAATGCAGATAAGTCTTTAGTATCCCGTTCTCGAGCAGTGTTTTTTTCTTTCCTCTCGTTCCCTCAGAATCATAAAAATAAAAACCAAAGGAATTCTCCAGAGCAGCATCGTCGTAAACGGTAACTAATTCTGAGCCAATCTGCTGCTCTAACTTGCCATCGAGTATGGACTCGCCCTGGATTACGTGGTCTGCCTCGACAGCGTGCCCGAGTGCTTCGTGAATAAAAACCCCTGCAAGCTTTGGGTCTAAAATTACCTTGAAATTACCGCTCGGTGCTTCGCCAGCATCCAGAAGTCTTATCGCCCTCTCAGAGGCAGCTTTTGCGGCATCTGCTGCGTTCTGCAGTGCTTCAAGACCTGCCACGCTGCCCAGTCTTTCGAAGCCTACCTGCACGTTTCCGTTTTTCTTTGCGAATACCGAGGAAAAAAACGTCACTCTCGTGTATTCTGCTTCTATGCGGCTGCCCTCTGAGTTCAAGTACAGAGAATTTATCTTCGAATCAGAGTATGCAAGAGAGGTGCTCACAACCTCTCTATAGTCCTGCGCTACTCTCTCAGCTCGATGCAGAATTTCTTTTTTTTCCTCCATGTCTGCGTCGAATGGATTTATCTTTGGGATGGTCTTTACTCTGTCTTCAACAGCTTCGCTACCTGCAAACTCAATCTTCTCTCCATTTCTGGCGATTCTGCAAGCCTTCTCAGCCAGCGCATGTATATCTTCCAAGCTGTTGGACGAGACAAACCCCCAGGTTTTATCCAGCACTCTTACGCCGACTCCGAAAATCTCGCCCGATGACACCTCTCTCGCAACTCCGTCCTTCAAAACTATGCTGTTCGATTCGACCTGCTGGACAGAGACGTCTATGAACCTTGCAGGAATATCGAAAATCTTTTTAAGCTGCTCTGCATCCATGGATTAAAATACGCTAGCTTCATATATATCTTTTAAACGAATAAGGTGCATGGCAGAAATCAGACCGTTCAAGGGCATTCGATACGGCACAGGCGACGTAGCAAAAGTAGTTGCCCCGCCCTACGACATAATATCTAGCGGGGAAAGAGACAGATACTACGATGCTCACGAGAACAATGTAGTCCGCCTAATACTCGGAAAGAAATTTCCGGGAGACAACCAAAAAAACAACAAATATACGAGAGCCGGCGAATACCTCGAAATCTGGATTAAGAGCGGAATACTGAAGCAGGACAGAGAGCCGTCAATATATGTTTACGAACAGGAATACTTCCACAGGGGAAAGAAAAAAATCCTCAGGGGCTTTATAGCCCTTGTGCGAATAGAAGAAAGAGCAATACTGCCGCACGAGGAAACTCTCTCGAAACCCATAGCAGACAGGCTGAAGCTCATGAGAGCAACTGATGCAAACCTCTGCCCGATATACGCTCTCTATTCTGACCCGAAGAAAATTCTGGACTCTGTCTTAGAGGTAAAACAGAAACCGGCAGTGGATATAAAATTTGGCGATGTGAAGCACAGGCTCTGGAAAGTTAGCGACGCTGCCGTTATAAAAAAAATAAAAAAAGAGATGAAAGGCAAAAAGCTCTTCATCGCAGACGGACATCACAGATACAAAACTGCTCTCGCTTTTAGAAATGAAATGCGCAGAGGAACGCACAACTACGTGATGATGTTTTTGACGAATACGGACAGCGGAGGAATTACGATTTTCCCTGCGCATAGGGTAGTTCGCACATCCAGTGTTTCTAAACTTGAAACCAAAATCAGGCAATATTTCGATTCAGCGCCGCTTAAGTTTAGCAGGAAAAATAAAATTAGAGAAATGCTCGAAGAAATGGAGAGGCAGAACAGCAAGCATATTTTCGGGATGTATAATGGAAGTGAATTTTGCCTGCTCACCCTAAAAGATGAAAAAATTTTAGACAGGATTATAAAAGGAAAATCGCCAGAATGGAGAAGGCTGGACGTTGCGATACTCCATACCCTGCTCTTAAAGCATGCAAATGCGATAGTATATGTAATAGATGAGAAAAAAGCGGTTCGACTCGTAGAAAAAGGAAAGTATAACGCTGCCTTTTTCCTGAATCCTACAAAAGTAGAGCAGGTCAAAAAAATTGCGCTTGCAAATGAGAGGATGCCGGGAAAAGCGACATATTTCTATCCAAAACCTCTGACAGGTCTTGTGATTAATAAATTGACGTAGAGGGGTCAAGCAGATAAGTGCTAATGACCCCTGCTACGTCTGTGTACTAGGCTCCATGCTTCTTCGGCAGCGGCTTTTCAATTCCCTTCGGCAGTGGGCTCTTGGAAAGTGGAATCAAATCTTTGATTTTCTCCAGCAAGCTCTCCCTGTCCTCGCCCCATGCAAGCGCATGCTCCAGGGCTTGAGACAGGTTTTTAGCAGGGATTATTTTCACAGAATCCCTGCTCTTTTTTTCGAGCATTACGTCCTTGAGATTTTCGCTCGGAATTATAACTTTTTTAATGCCTGCAGCGACCGCCGCCTCAATCTTTGCGGTTACGCCGCCGACGGGCAGCACGTCGCCGCGCACGCTCAAGCTTCCTGTCATCGCCACGCTCTGGTCTACGGGAATATTCTCCAGGGCTGAAATAACTGCAGTGGCAACTGATATGCTTGCGCTGTCTCCCTCAACTCCTTCGTAGGTTTGCAGGAACTGTATATGCACGTCGTAGTTCGAAATGTCGCGACCGGTGTGCTTTTTGATGAGCGCACTCACGTTCTGAATCGCCTCCTTTGCAATCGTCCGCAGCTTGCCGGTGGCGATTATCTTGCCTTCTTCCCTGCTCTGAGCTGGAGCTACCGCCGCCACGATTGGCAGTATTACCCCGCTGTCTCCGCCTATAACAGCCAAGCCGTTAACTCTGCCTATTTCCTTGCCCTCGACGACGTAAACGCTGTAATCTTTTTTGATGCTTATATAACGGTCTGCAATCTGCTGCTCCAGAGTCTTTGCAATGTTCTTTGCCTTCAGCACGTGCTTCGCCTCAACGTAAGGCGCATCCTCGCTTCTTGCAACGTCGCCTGCTGCCCTGACCAATCCTCCAAGTCCCCGAAGTTTTAAAGTCAGTTTTCCTCTTCTCTCGGACCTTCTCCTTGCTTCTTCTATGATATCTATCACAGCATCTCTCGTAAAGTGCGGTATTTTTTTGTCCTTGACCACTTCCTGGGCTACAAACTGCACGATTTTATTTCTGTTCTCGACTGTATCGTCGATGATGTCCTTCATGTAAATTTCATAGCCGTAGCCACGAATTCTGCTGCGAAGCGCGGGGTGCACGCCCTTCATCGCCTCCAAATTACCCGCAGCTATCAGAATAAAATCGCAGGGCACAGGCTCAGTTCTCACCATTGCTCCGCTCGACCGCTCGCTGCGACCTGTAATGGCGTACTTCTTCTCCTGCATCGCAGAAAGCAGTTCCTGCTGGGATTCTATCCCGAGAATTGAAAGCTCATCTATGAAAAGCACTCCCCTGTGCGACCTGTGGATAGCTCCCGCCTCGATTAAATCATGAGACGGCGTTTCCAGACCTCCGGACTGGAACGGGTCGTGTCTTACATCGCCGAGCAGTGCTCCTGCGTGCGAGCCGGTGGCGTCGATGAAAGACGCCTTCTTTTTCTCGGCGTTGTTAACCAAAATTTTTGGAACGAGCACGTCTTCTTTAACTTTTATGTACTGGCGGCCCATGAGCAGAAATACTGCAGCAATTATTCCCCCGAACAAGAATATCGGCTGCCCGAGTATTATTGCGTAGTAAAAAACTATGAACATTATGGAAAAGAAAAGCATCCTGAACATCATATTGACCGGAGCTTCCACCCTCCTTTTCTGCTCCTTGTACTTTTCTACAATCTTCTCCCCTTCCCCTGCCTTAACGACCTCGACCCTCGGATTGTTCTTGTCAGTGGGATTTGGATGTATTAATATGTCCTCAAGCTCTTCCACAGGCAGAAGCTCTGACATTGCCAAGCCCAGCATGCTCTTCCCGGTTCCCGGCTCGCCAATCAAAAGTATGTGCCTCTTCTGTTTTGCAGCCTTTCCTATGATCTCGACTGCATGCTCCTGCCCAATTACTTGGTCAATTAAATTCTGTGGTACTTTGATTTCTTCAGTAGTTTTGAATTCAATTAATTCCATCAGATTTTATTTACCACATTCAGACTTATATACCTTTAGCAGATAGCATAATTTATATACTAAAAGAAATTAACTTCCGCTGGTGAATTCATGGCTATAGTTTTCGGAGGCTCGGCGTGTCAAATTCTAGCGAAAGAGGTAGCTGACGAGCTGGGCTCTGAGCTGGGGCAGCTGACGATAAAGAATTTCCCGGACGGCGAGCGTTACCTCCGCATAGACAGCGATGTTAAGGGGAAGGACTGCGTCGCTATTCAGTCCACCTC
>JACRDW010000126.1 GCA_016212785.1 Methanobacteriota archaeon
AGGCTCAAAAGTCGAGACCCGCTATCCTGAAATAGGTCCAACTACAAATCATCCCTACTGCCCGACGCTCAGAGGAAAAATTGAGGATTCAAAGGTACCGGAAGGAGTGGCATCTATACCAGAGATAGTGATTAACGGAGTCTCTATACAAGCCGTAAAAGAAGCGATGCAGGCAGCGATGCACAGCGTAAGAAATGTTGAGGGAGTGATTAAAATCTCCGCGGGCAACTATGGGGGAAAACTAGGGAAGCACAAAATTTATCTTAGAGAGCTGTTGTAGGTTTTATAAAGCTTTTATTACCATTTTATGACTCAATTACCCACTTTTAATTAAAGAAGTTTATATAAACATAATTGAAACAATATATCGCTTTATTTTATCTATTTAGGTTTTTCCATTCCGAGAAGAAGTTGCAATATACCAATTTAAACATAAATAAACATTTTACAACTTTTAAAAATAAAATAAATGTTTTAAAATGCTTATTTTTCATTAAAAATCAATAATTGCTGGAAAATTTATAAATATAATATTAAACAATTAGGCCAATAAAAAAGAAGGTATTGAAATGAACGAGATGGTGTTGTCGCTTCTGCTCGCTTTCACAAGCGCAGTGTCTGGAATGGCGCTCTATTTGGCTGTGGAAAGCTGCAGAGCAGCTAAGATGAAACAGGCGAAACTAGCTTTCACGTAGGGGGCTAAACCTCCTTTTTCCCTCCCCCCCCCACCTCCTTGCCCCCTTGTGAACACCGGTAGCCTCTTGGCTACGGCCTCCTGGCTACCGGTATATTTTTAAATTACAAATTTTATTTTATGTGCAATGAGCTTCGAGCTCTGGTACAATCTGCTCAAAAGCACGCTTTTGCTGACTGTTCTCCCGCTGCTCTATCTGCGTATTCGCAGGATTAAGTTTGAGGAAGTCGGACTTTCATATCCGAAAAATTCCATGCGATATGCCCTTGCGATGCTGATTCTCGCACTGCCGTTCATGCTCTACGGCGCTTCGCTGCCCGAGTTCAAATCCTACTATCCATTCTGGCAGCCTGCGAGGGAGAACATTTCCAACCTGCTGACACTTTGGCTCGCAATGTTCTTCTGGATGTTTAACACAGAATTTTTCTTCAGGGGATTTTTACTTTTTAGCTTAGAAAAGAAGTTCGGCAGGTCCGCGATTCTGCTCCAGGCGATTCCATACTTCCTCGTGCACTTCGGCAAGCCCTCGCTGGAGCTTCCATACTCTTTCTTCGCAGGTCTCGTCTTCGGATACGTTGCCCTGAGAACTAGGTCAATCTTCCCGAGCTTCTTTGCGCACTGGGGCGGAGCTGTTATATTTGATTTGCTGTGCCTAAAGTTATAAATGCGATGCAGCCGAACTAATAACCTATGATAAACCTGTACTTCGTTGGCACTGCGGGCAGCGGAAAGACAACGCTGACGCACGCATTCCAGCTTTGGATGCAGGAGCACGGCTTTAATGCGATAACAATGAACTTAGACCCTGGGGTTGAGAGCCTGCCCTACTCTGCGGATATCGATGTCCGGGAGTGGGTCAGCCTTCCAGAGGTTATGGAACAGTATGGAGTGGGTCCGAACGGAGCGCAGATAATCGCAGCCGACTTGCTTGCGGTCAAGGCAAAAGAAATTAAAGAGGTGCTCGACGAGTTCGAGGCAGATTATATTTTAATAGATACTCCGGGTCAGATGGAGCTTTTTACATTGAGGGAGTCTAGCAAATTTGTGCTCGAGCTTTTCAATTCGAAAAAGTCTGCGATTGCATTTCTCTTTGACCCAGTTTTAGCAAGAATGCCTGCGGGATTCATCTCGCTGCTGCTCCTCTGCGCTTCAACGCAGTTCAGATTCGACGTTCCAGTCTTCAACGTGCTTGCGAAGTCAGATATTCTAAGCCCGGAAGAAGTCGAAAGAATCGTTGAATGGAGCAAAGACAGCGGCAAGCTGTATGACGCCCTCACGAATACCAAACCCACGATGCAGACGCAGGCAAGTGTCGAATTATTTCATGCTCTGGAAAGAATAGAAGCTTACAAATCTCTTATTGCAATTTCTTCAAAAAATAACTCTGGTATGGAAGATTTATACAACCTCGTCCAGCAGTTTTTCTTTGGCGGAGAAGATTTGAGTAAAGATTAGTGCCCTCAGTGCTCATAGGGTTCATCATCCTACTTTTTAAGAAGTAGACAGGTCGCCCATCAGTCATCATCAGGCATACTAACAGAGCAGCGTATCGTCTATAACTTTTTCAAAATATCCGCAAAATCCTTCGCAACTCTTTTCGGATTCTGTGCAGCGCAAATGCCCCGGCCGATTATCTCGAAGTCCGCTCCAGCTTTAATCGCATCTCCCACAGCTGCTCCCTGCGCCTTTATTCCAGGGGAGATGATTACGATATCGCCGACGATTTTTCTCAATTGCCTTATTCTGTCAGGCCGAGTTGCTGGTGCGACGATTCCATATGCGTATTTTTTCGCTATTTTTGCAATTTTGTCAGCCTCGCTGCTCATGAAATCCTTTGCGCCCGGATGGCTCATCTCGGCTACCACGAAAATCTTTGCAGCTTCGCTGCACGCCTTTACAACGTCCTCGCCAACGAAGCCGTGCACGATCGCATAATCAGCCCCGCTTTTCGTTGCGATTTCGCAAATTTTTCTGCTAATCTCAGGAATATCTGCAACTTTGAAATCAGCGATTATCGGCTTGTTGAAGTTCTTCAGCTTTTTGATAGTACTCAAGCTCGTGTTCAGCACCAGCGGATACCCGACTTTTATCGCATCTATATATTCTGCCACTTCTTCGCAAATTTGCAGGACTCTTTTCGAGTCCTCCACATCCAGAGCTAAAATTATGCGGTTATTTTTTTGCATGCATTCTCTCCTTCACGCTCGCAACAAGCAGCGGAAACAGCACCGTAGCATCGCCGATTACTGTTGCGAGACTGCTTTTTGTCTTGACTTTCTCCCAGGATATGCCTTCTTCTAATTTCGCTCCGCTCAAGCTTCCAGCTTCTTCTCTGTCCATGGTTATTTGTATTCCGTAGTCTATGCCGTTGCGCAGCAAATTCGCTCCGAGTATGTAGTGTTTTGGTACCCCTCCGCCGAGTATCACTGCCCCGGTTTTCTTTGCAGCAAATACAATATCTGCGAGGTCTTTCATGTCTTTAACTGCGTTCAGCACGAGCTCATTTTTCTGAGAAAAAAAGAAAAGCTGCAAGCCCAGCATCGAATCGGTTATGGCGGGCGAAAAAACTGGAACTTTCTTTTTGTATGCGGCTCTAAGAAAAGAATTTTTATCCCTTATTTTCGAGCCGAACTCCCAGAGTAGCTCCTTCACAGAAAGGTTTTTTCTTTTATTTTCTCCAATCGAGGAAAGCATCTTCTGGACTTCTCTCTCGAAAACTTCAAAATCAGAAAATTTCGCAAAGACGTTTCCTATCCTGCCGATTTCTTTTTCACACAGCTTTACGTCGTCTGCTGCGAAGCTGCCCACATAGTGGCTGCCGTGGAAAGCTTCTATCATGTCGTGCACAACATTAGCTCCAGAGGCGACGATTACGTGCACGTAATTCGAATTAATTAAATCGGTGATGCTGTTTCTCAAGCCGGATGCGGTCAGCGGGCCGGACAGTCCGAGAAAAATCGTTGCCTTTTTAAGAAGCATCTCCTCGAATATGCTGCAGGCTTTTGCCAGGCTCCCTGCCCCAAGGACGCCGGCTTTTTCGTACTCTTCGACAAGCTCGTTAACGCTCATCTTTTTTTTCAAAGAAATCTGTCCGACTTTTCTCACTTCTTTCCCTTCTTGAGCTTTCGCAGTTCTTTTTGCAGCGCATCGACGTTTGAATCAATTTCTCTGATTTTTTCTTCGAGCTCTTTCCTTTCAGACTCGAAGGCTTTTTTCGTAACCTCGTTTGCAACTTTCTTTTTTCTCAGGTTTTCTATTCCCAATTTTAGTTTTTCTTTCTCTTTGTCCAGGCGCCTTATCTCGGCCGCGATTTCTGTGCTCTTCTTCACAGCCTCGACTTTCCTCTCAAAGCCCAGAAATCTCTTTCTTTTTAGCTCGTCTATGCTCCTGAATTCCTGAACACTGCTCTTGATCTCAGCTTGCCTTGCCTTAACTATAACTAGCACACCGAATAGAAATGCCAGCGCTATCAAAGCGAGGGTATAGTTAATTCCTTCTTCCTCCGCCTTTCCAGCCTCCGGCAGCAGGGTTAGATTTTTCGGGAGCTGCGCCTGCTGCGTTAGGTTTGATTCAATGCGTGCGATTCTCCTCTGCAGCGCCGCTTGCATTTCGAAGTTTCCGAGATTTTTAGCTTTCTCAGCTTCTCTCAGCGCACCTCTCGCATGCCCTTCTGCGCCCTTGGCGCTTTTAAGGGACTCTGAGTATTCTTTAGAACTGTACTTTGCTTCAGCAAGCTGTAACTGCGCTCTCGCATCCTGCAGCAGCTGTGCAGACCGTGTACAGGAGGCTGCGGCGGCCGTCAGGTTAGCGTCATAGCTCTGGGCATTCTGTATCGTGGCATTTGCGTCTAAAGCAGCATAGGCAGCTTCGCCTATCAGCGTTTTCGAAGCCGCTATCTCCTGCAGCGCAAGTTCTTTGAAGTTGGCATATTCAATTCTTACTGGAAATCCGTCCTGAATTGCCGAGATGTTTTCGAATATGGAAGTGCTGTAGAACAAAATTTCGTTATCTCTCTCACGGATTTTGTCCACCTTCGGGCTGAAGCTGCCGAATTGACTGTTTTTTGGTGAAATGAATTTTATATTGGTTTTGTGCACCAGCCAGGGATATTTTCCGAGGGCGAGCCCTTCAAATAACTTGGTCGAGTCTCTTTCATAGAGCATGTCAGACCTTCGGTAGGTCAGGTTTGCATGCGTCCCTTCCTTGGCCCATATTTTCAAGCTGAGCTTAATCTTTGAGGGTTCTCCGGTATAAATCTGTCCGTTCAGTTTTATATCTCTCGCATTACCACGCACTAAATATATGTCGCCATCGAACAGCGAGGTCTCAACGATGTTTCTAAATATTACTTTCTCCTCTACAAAAAAATCATTCTCGTCCAGATAGTAAGTCAGGTTGTGCTCTTGAACATAGATATTCTGGGCATGTACTACTGCAGGCAGAGCCGCAATTACAAATAAAAAAATCCACCGCATGCTAATCACATTTTCAGTAGTTAGATATATATTTTTGTACGTTGTACGTAGAAAATTTGCAGAGCAAATTTTCAGACGTACAAAACCCGTCGTAGCTCAACCTGGTAGAGCGTCGGACTGTAGACCCTTGCGGCAGAAATCCGATGGTTGCTGGTTCAAATCCGGCCGACGGGACTATAGCCCTTGCATGCAAGTTTGCAGACGTTCAAAAAAGCACGACGTATGATAACAGCCTTTCTTGCGTGAGCAAGCGCAAGGGTATTGCGCCCAGCTATCGCTGGAGGCTGCGGGGGTAGCCAAGGAGCCCTTTTGCTTCGCAAAAGCCCTCGGGGAAATAGTAGAGTCAAAAGATTTAAGTGGTATCGGAGTGAAGCGGAAATACCACGAAATGACGATCAAACCTTCTGAGGTTTGCGGGGGTAGCCAAGTCTGGTCAAAGGTGCTAGATTCAGGGTCTAGTCCGTTAGTCGGTTCGAGGGTTCGAATCCCTTCCCCCGCATAAGCCTTTTTCTTTAGAAAAGAAAAAGTCCTATCACTCCAAAAAGAAAATGAGAAACTTATGCAAGCTTTTTTCAAATCGCATTTGTAACATTAAGCGTGAATGCGTCGTTTTTTCAGGAAGTCCTCACAGAATTTATATATTGGTGCTACTATAATTTCCTATG
>JACRDW010000127.1 GCA_016212785.1 Methanobacteriota archaeon
GTTTTTTCGACAACGTCCAGCATAGTCTTCCGTCCCTCAGGCGATGCGCTTATGTCCAGATAAACGAGCTCGTCAGCGCCCTGCTCGTCGTACATCTTCGCAAGCTTTACAGGATTGCCGGCGTATCTTAAATTTTTAAAATGTATTCCCTTTACCACTCTACCGTTCTTAACGTCCAGACAGGGGATGATTCTCTTCGTCAGCATGGCATAAGATATAAAGCAAACTCTTATATTTTTATTTGCTTATTGGAAAATGGTGATAAAATGTTTGAAGTAAGGATTTCGTATAAGCCGGGAGTTCAGGATACAGAGGGAGAATCCACGCTGCAGGGGCTGAAGATACTCGGATTCAAAAAAGTTAAGAGCGTCGGGACTTCGAAAGTTTATCGAATTGAGGGAGATTACTCAAAAAAAGACATCGAAGAGATGTGCAGGCGATTACTTGCAAATCCTGTGAGCCAGAATTATGAGATTGTCGAAGTAAGGGAGCACAAATGAATATCCTAAGCACAAGCGACAGAAGGTTATTAAACCTTAGCAGAGAGAGGCAGCTTTTTCTGAATTTAGAAGAAATGCGAGCTATTAAAGAGCACTTCGCAAGGCTGGGCAGGAATCCAACGGAAGTTGAGCTTGAGACGCTTGCTCAAACATGGAGCGAGCACTGCGCCCACAAAACGTTTAAAGGGACGATTTTGACTGAAGAAGGAAAAATAGACAACCTGCTGAAGAGCACAATTGCAAGGGTAACAAGAGAATTATCGCTGCCCTGGTGCTTTTCTGTTTTCGAGGACAACGCCGGTATCGTGGATTTTGAAGGCGATGTTGCGGTTGCCTTTAAAGTGGAGACGCACAACCACCCAAGCGCTTTGGAGCCGTTCGGAGGCGCTGCTACAGGGGTTGGAGGAGTTATAAGAGACGTTCTCGGAGTGTGGGGAGAGCCGATTGCGAATACAAACGTGCTCTGCTTCGGTAGCCTGGATTTTCCGTATGAAAAACTTCCGAAAGGAGTTAAGCATCCTCGCTTTATCTATTCCTATGTTACTGCCGGCATAGGGAGCTACGGAAATAATATGGGCATACCGACCGTGAACGGGGCAATATTCTTCGATAATAGCTACGTCGGCAATCCAGTCGTTTACTGCGGAACCGTGGGCCTGGTTCCAAAAAGCAAATACGTTAGAAACGCAAAAGCCGGGGATGTTATACTGCTCGTTGGTGGAAAGACGGGCAGGGACGGAATTCACGGCGTTACTTTCGCATCCGCCGAACTTGAGAAAGAAAGCGAGGAAATTTTCGGCACTGCGGTGCAAATCGGAGACCCCATACAGGAGGAGAAAATCAAGCGGGCAGTATTGCAAATTCGCGACAAAGAACTTTGTTCTGCGATTACTGATCTGGGGGGAGGCGGCCTATCTTCTGCGGTCGGTGAGACGGCACACGGATTCAAGCTCGGAGCGAGAGTTTACCTTGAGAAAGTGCCTCTGAAATATCCAAACATGCGGCCCTGGGAAATATGGTGCTCTGAATCGCAGGAGCGCATGCTGCTCGCAGTTCCGAGGAAAAATCTCAAAAAGGCGATTGGAATCTTCGAGGACGAGGATGTGGAGGCGACTCCGATCGGGGAATTTACTGCTGACGGAAAGCTGGTAATAAAATACAAAGCGCAGGTTGCGGGAAAGCTGAGCATTTCCTTCATGTTTGACACACGCTCCAAAATTCAGAGAAAGGCAAAATGGATTAGGAAAGAACATCCGGAGCCGAAATTTTCCATGCCTGGAAACTTGACTTCGAAACTGCTGAAAATTTTATCCTCTCCAAACGTTGCGAGCAAGGAGAGCGTGATTCGAACCTATGACCATGAAGTAAAGGCGATGACGGTGCTGAAGCCGCTGCAGGGAATTTGCAATGGTCCTGGCGATGCGGCTGTGATGAAGCCTCTCTACAATTCCTGGAGAGGAATTGCAATTTCCAACGGCATTAACCCAGAGTATGGAAAAATCGACCCTTACTGGATGGCTGCCTCTGCGGTAGACGAGGCGATTCGCAACAACGTCGCAGTAGGTGGCAGGAGAATAGCCCTGCTGGACAACTTCGTCTGGGGGAACCCCGAGAAGCCTGACAGGCTTGGCAGTTTGGTAAGAGCTGCCAAAGCTTGCTATGAAATTGCAAAAGCTTTCGGCACTCCATTCATCTCAGGCAAGGACAGCCTGTACAATGAGTCAGTTTTAGGACCTGTTACGCCAACGCTTCTTATATCTGCCTTAGGCATTATTCCGGATGTCAGAAAAGCAGTTTCGATGGACTTAAAAAAAGCAGGCAGTTTAATTTACATAATCGGAGAAACTCGTAACGAACTGGGCGGCTCTCATTATTATAAAATTCACAGCTATGTTGGACGCTCTGTGCCCAGAGTTGCTGCAGAAAAAGCAAAGAAGAACATGAATGTTCTTACAAAAGCAATTGACTTGCAGCTGGTGAAATCCTGCCACGACCTGTCAGAAGGCGGACTTGCTGCCGCAGGCGCAGAAATGGCATTTGCAGGCGACGTAGGCATTGAAATACAGCTGAACAAAGTTCCGGTCAGCCGGAAAATGCGGGAAGATGCAGCACTGTTCTCTGAGTCGAACAGCAGGTTTCTCGTAGAGGTTTCGAAGAAAGACGGAGAAAAATTTGAGAAAATCGTGAAGGGCAATGCTTTTGCTCAGGTCGGCACAACAACAAAAGAGAAGGAGCTGAAAATTTTTGGTTCAAAATTGCTAA
>JACRDW010000128.1 GCA_016212785.1 Methanobacteriota archaeon
CGTTCGCTTCTCGTCGTGTCTTCACCCACCGCTGTACTTGCTGTTGCAATACCGTTAGGTAGGCGCAAGTCTTGCGGTCTTGCTCTCGCAAGTAGTTTTCCCCGAGGGCTTTTTTTAAAAGGGCTCATTTTGTTCCTCTGAACAGATGTTTAAAGAAAGTCCTGCTCGATTTGAGTACTCTCTTCGCCTCGAAGGGATTTGTAAGCATTCGCCTGAGCATGGGGAGTAAATAGCTCGGTCTTAAGTAAAACTGCCTCCTTGCCTCGTCGCAGAGTGCAACCAATTGTTCATTCGTCAACTCTGGCCTACTTAAAACGCAGCTGTGCAGACCTTCTCTCGTAAGCCACTTCGAGTAATCCTCTGTTATTAAATAGCGGTTATTTCTAGCCCATTCGTAAGCCTCGGTGCCTGGATAGACCATTAGGGGATAAAATTGAGCGGTGTAAGGATTCAGCTCCTTTGCAAATTCTATCGTCTCTGCTATGGTTTCCTTTGTATCGCCAGTCAAACCCAGAATAAAGCAGCCGTTCACGAGCAGTCCGAGTTTTCTTGTGTTCTCCATAAATTCGAGCTGCTGCTGCTTGGTGGTTTTTTTATTTACGCTGTCCAGAGCAACCTGAGTGGGCGACTCGAATCCGACGCACAGCAAGCGGCAGCCTGCGCTGCGCATTGCCTTTAGAGTTTCATAGTTGGTGTTTACTCTCGCATTGCACGACCAGGCAAGCTTTATCCCCTGCTTCACCATTAAATTGCAGAGTTCTATGGTTCTTTTTTTATTCGCTGCAAATGTTTCGTCTTCTATCATTACTTCCTTTACTTCTGGCAGCTCGCTTTGAATGTACTCGAATTCCTTGACAACATTTTTTATGCTCCTTGCCCTGTACGAGTTCTTAAAAGGACTGTTGCAAAAAGAGCAGTTGTATGGGCAGCCCCTTGCAGTAAGAATCGTTACCTGTGGGTGGAGGAGGGAAGCATAGAAGTAGTCTTTAATGTTCAAGTGCGTCTTATAAACCTCGGAAACGAAGGGAAGCTCGTCCAGATTTTTTATCAGCTCTCTCGGTCCGTTGTGATATACTCTTCCGTTTTCTTTAAAAGAAAGTCCGTCAATGCGGACCAGAGATTTATTATCTCGCAGAGCGAAAGCTAGGTCTCTGACCGTGTAGTCGAATTCTCCTCTGCAAACGGAGTCTATCTTGCCAAGATTGAGGGTTTCTCCGGGCAGCGCGGTTGGATGCGTGCCCACAAGATTTACATGCGCATCAGGCAGTGCTTCTTTTATTTTACTGGCAATTTCAACATCGCTGTATATGCTCGGCGTCGAGGTATCAAGCACGACTAAAGCTGGATTGAAGCTCTTTGCAAACTCGACCGTTGCATTGATGCTCCAATTTCTTGCCACCGCATCTATTAACTTAACTTTAAATTCTTTTTCTAGAACACCGGTAGCATAAGCAAGAAAGTACGGATAGTAAAAAGTACCGCCTTTGGTTACGCAGGGCGACCTGCTCTGCCTCGAATATCTCTTAAAGAATGGAGGATTTAGCAGCAGAATTTTCATTTTGTTACCTCTATTAAATAATCACTAATTATCTTTACCATTGGCGGTTCCTCGTACTCCTTCGGCAGGAGTTTTTCAGCAGAAGCTATTGCTTTCTCCAGTTCTTCAATATAATATACAGTGATGAGCTTTCCTTCTCGCTCGAGCTGCTTCGCAAGCTCTAATTGGTGGTCGTTTACGTGCTCATTAAATTTTTTAAGTCTCGGAACTACGATGAGCGGCTTCCTGAACTGCAGCGCAAAAATTATGCTTCCCGCACCACCGTGAGATATTACAACTCTTGCTTCTTTATTAAGCTGCTCCATTTTTTCCCTCGGAGCAAAATCAAAGAACTCTGCATTTCTCGGCTTGTATTTAGTGTGCCCTATCTGTATTACTACTCTTTCACTAATCCTGCCAGCGATTTCATCTGCTTTTTTCACAAGCCTTTCAAAGCTCTGGTTGTGGGTGCCAACTGTAACGAATATCAAAACACGCTGCCTCCGTACTGAGCTTTTTTTCCGTACTTTCCAAGCAGGTGCCTCCACTGCACGAAGAAGAGGTCTGCAATCGGATATATAAGCTTCCCGGAAAGCGACGCTGAATCTATCCTTGCGAAGCTCTCTATATATATTATCCTTACTCCAAGCAATTTCCCCAAGTAGCATAAGGGAACAACTACACCTGCACCTGTCGTTATTATCACATCCGGCTTCTCTACAAGCAGTACTCTGGCAGCCTGAAAGACGTTCTTAACGAGCTTGAGCAGATTTCTCTTCGGGTCTTCCACAAAATAAACTCGCTCTTCAAAACTAATCGTGTCCTCTCTTCTGAAGGTTACGAAGAAATACTCATACTTCTCGAAAACTTTTTTAATTTGCAGCAGCTCGGTTAAATGTCCTCCGGCTGAGCAGGCTAGGCATATCTTCATTTTCATACCCAGAGCAATAATATGAGGAAAGATAGAAAAATTTGGAAAGCGAGAATTGAAGCCACGACCCGTGCTTCCCCCGGCTTCCCAAGCTTCATTGCAACGTGAGTTAGAGATTCAACATTCCTAGGCGGGCTTAATCTTCCTTCGCTGTCAGGAACACCGTAGCACTCGCCCTTAAATCTCGTTCTCGCCTTAATCAAAAGTTCGATAAAATATAGCGAGAATAAGGCAATTGCAATTCGCTCCATGTTTCCCAAGATAGCAACCGTAGCTATCAAAGCTCCAACCGAGTAGGTGAGCGTATCTCCGGGAAAAACTTTCGCAGGGTTCCAGTTGTACTTTAAAAAGGCGAGCAGGGCAAAGACCATGCTCAGGGAGAGCATCGCAACCCAGGAGCTGCTGCTCTGCCAAGCAACTAATCCCAATGTTCCCAGAATTATAATTCCCATGCCTGCTTCTAATCCTGCAAGTCCTGCGAGCATGTTGAAGCCGTTTGCAGCACCGGTAATCGCAACAGGCACTATTACCAAAGGATAAAGGATTCCAGAATTTACAACACCCATCATGGGTAACACCATTTCAGACTCTCCTGCATTCACGACCATCATCGGAAGAGCTGCAACAGACGTAAGCAGTGGTTTCTGCCACCGCTTTAAACCTATTTTCCATCCAAGAAGGTCGTCCATTATGCCGATGAGCATGATAATTAAACAAGTCGATATCGCAGCAAGGATATAAATTAAATTAGCATTGTGCTTGAAATAGAAAGTGCTCAGCCCGATATAAGTCAGAACACCTATGATAAAACCAGCATTTACGACCAATCCTCCCATCTCGGCTATCTCAGGCGTCTCGTATTTGTGCATGTCCTTTCC
>JACRDW010000129.1 GCA_016212785.1 Methanobacteriota archaeon
AAAATGGAGAGGCACTGGTTCATTCTGCATAAAGGAAAGCTGATTCCTGCGGGCGAGTTTGACTTTTCGAAATATCAGAGCTTGAAAACCTTCTACGAGTACGAAACGTCCGGCACGAGAGCTGTGCCAAGAGAGCCGCCGCACATAAAATTAATGAGGGAGCACGAGCTCGTGGACTACGAGCCTGGCTCTGACTCTGGAAACATGAGGTGGTATCCCAAGGGGGAGCTGATCAAGCAGCTGCTCGAAGAGCACGTAACGAATATATCAACAGACTACGGCGCAATGCAGGTAGAAACGCCCATAATGTACGACATGGAGCACCCGCAGCTCAGCAAGTATTTGAATCGCTTTCCTGCTCGCCAGTACATTGTAAAAAGCGAGGATAAGGAGTACTTCCTGCGCTTCGCAGCCTGCTTCGGGCAGTATTTAATTAAACACGACATGACGATTTCTTACAGGCATTTGCCGCTGAAGCTTTACGAGCTCACACACTATTCATTCAGAAGGGAGCAGCGCGGAGAGCTCGCAGGTTTGAAGAGGCTGAGAAGCTTTACAATGCCGGACATGCACACGCTGTGCAGAGATATGGCGCAGGCAAAGCAGGAGTTCATAAACCAGTACAAGCTCAGCATGCGCTGGATGAGCGATATTTGCTTAGATTATGACGTTGCGATGCGCTTCGTTAAGGATTTCTATTACGAGAACGAGGACTTTGTGAGAGAGCTCGAAAATATCGCTGGTAGACCAATCTTAATCGAGCTCTGGGACAGCCGCTTCTTCTACTTTGTGATGAAATTCGAGTTCAGCATAAACGATGCCCTGGCTAAGGCTGCGACTCTCTCTACGGTGCAAATCGATGTTGAAAATGCTGAGCGCTTCGACATAAATTACGTGGACGAGGGCGGAAGCAAAAAGCATCCTCTGATGTTGCACGCAAGCATAAGCGGAGGCATTGACAGGAATTTGTATGCGATGCTCGAGAACGAGTGGCTTCGAGCACAGCAGGGCGAGAAGCCAATGCTGCCGCTGTGGCTTTCGCCCACGCAGGTTAGAATTATACCTGTTGCAGAAAGTCATCTGCCCTTCTGCGAATCCCTGCTTTCAGAGCTAGAGGGCAGGAATATTAGAGTAGATTTAGACGACGAAAGCTATACGCTGGACAAGAAAATAAGGAGCGCAGAGAAGGAATGGGTGCCGTACATAGTTGTCGTAGGAGACAGAGAGATAGAAAGCAAGATTTTAACAGTTCGAATTCGCCATGAAGGAGGAAAGCAGGAGAAGCTGACAAAGGAAGAGCTCGTTGAAAGAATAAAAAAAGAAACAGCAGGAAAGCCTTTCAGGAAGCTCTCGCTTCCGAATAGAATCTCCAGGAGACCAAGATTCAGGTAATTTCCACGTCTGAAAATTTTACTGAAGGTAAAATTTTCTACGTGGGTGATGTTTACACATATTTCTGAGAAAGGAGTAAAGATGGTGGACATCGCCGGAAAGAAAGACGTTGTAAGGATTGCGAGGGCGAGCGGCAAAATCAAGCTCAGGGGAGAAACCCTCGAAAAAATAAAAAAGGGGAGAATTGAAAAAGGCAGTGTACTAGCAGCTGCGCAGATCGCAGCCACGCTCGCTGTGAAAAAAACTCCTGAGCTTATACCCATGTGCCATCCGCTGCAAATCACGAATATAGGAGTAGATTTTAAATTCGGAAAAGAGGAAATCGAGACAATCGTTGAAGTAAAAACTGTTGGAAAGACCGGCGTCGAAATGGAGGCACTAACAGGCGCAGCAGCTGCGCTGCTTACGATATGGGACATGGTTAAAGCCGTTGAAAAGAATGAAAAGGGGCAGTATCCTTTTACCAAAATCTCTGAAATAAAAGTTCTGAAAAAGATAAAAAAGGAATAGAAAATGAGCAGGACAACAGCAAAACACAAAAGTGAAGCGCCGAAGAATGTAAGGGCTGCTGTAATTACAATTTCTGACTCGAAGTTCGACTACATGTGGAGTAAAAATAAAAGCCTGGAAGAAACGGATGACGTTTCTGGCAAATACATAGTCCAGCAGCTCAGGAAGAAGGGCAATGAAGTTGTTTTTTATACCCTCGTACCGGACCACGAAGGAATTATAGTCGAAGCCATAGACCACATCACCGCTACCTATGCTCCCGACATTATAATAACCGCAGGCGGCACAGGAGTGGGGAGCAGAGACGTTACAATCGAAGCTGTGAAGAGCATATTTGAGAAGAGCATAGAAGGATTTGGAGAGTTCTTCAGGAAAAAAAGCTTTGAAAAACTGGGAAGCGCTGCTTTGCTGACGAGGGCGACGGCAGGTGTTTACTCTGGCGTCGTTATA
>JACRDW010000131.1 GCA_016212785.1 Methanobacteriota archaeon
ACGTCTGCATCGCTTCTCCAGTATTCGGGGTAATTCCTCTCGAAATCGAGGAAGTCTATCCGCTGAACCAGCACGAGGCTCCAGAACCAGAAAAGGCGCAGGTCAAATTCATGAAAACTCAGGTGAAAAAATATTCAAAGAATTTTGAGAGAATATTTGTGTACAAGTCGCTGAAATTTCTAAAAGGAGAAGTTTTTGAAGATTTGGATATGTTCAAGGGGAGAAAAAATATAAAAGTAAAAATGCAGGCGATTGCGGACTACCAATTCGGCAGAGGCGCAGGCGAGGTTTTGTTTGAGGATGTTAGAGCAGAGATAGCGAGGACTGGCAGAATCAGGAGAATATACTCAGGAAGCGTTTTACTTGCGACTCTAAGAGCGCAAGACGGATTTCTGATTTTGACTCCTCAAGGCGCAAAAAAACTTTTAAGGCTTCCATATTCGAGGAACAGAGTTGTGGTAAATAAGGATGCAGAAGAATTTGTAAAAGAGGGGAAGAGCGTCTTTGCCAAGTTTGTGCTCGACTGCGACCCGGAGATAAGACCTTACCAGGAAGTAGTCGTGGTTAACGAGAAAGACGAATTTCTCGCAACTGGAACAGCAGTTCTAAATGCGCAGGAGATGCAAGCTTTCAAAAAAGGCATCGCAGTCAGGGTGAGGCATCACTAGATCTTAAGTATTCCTAAAGAGGCTAGAGTAACTATCATGCCCGCCAGTAAAACTCCTAAAACGATTGCTGGAAATGAATATCTGTGTTTAATTCCAAAGATGTAGGCTGCCGCTGCACCCGTCCATGCCCCTGTAGCTGGTAATGGAACGGCAACAAATACGGCAAGACCGAGGGCGCCGTATTTCTGAATATTCTTTTCCGCATTCTTTCTTGTCCTGCTGAACAGCCAGTCAAAGAATTTGTCGAATATGCTGGAGCGGCGGAGAAATTTTTCAACAGGCTCCAGAAAGAGCAGCAGCGGCAGCACAGGTAGAAGGTTTCCAAATACTGAGAGAGCATACGCTTCTGACGGGCTCATGCCATAGTTCAGCAGGGCAAATGGAATTGCGCCCCTCAGTTCTACGACCGGGAACATTGCAATTGCAACAACGACGACGCTCGGAGAGAATCCATTTAAAGTCTCGACTATAGCTGACTCTATGCTCATGCTTGCACCTAAATAATATATATAATCATTTAATATCAAGTACTATGGCTAATAGATTTGCTGCGGGATGTACTATACTGCTAACTGCTTTTTTAAGTTTTGCCTGTGCAGAAGCGCAGCCTGCAATAGAATGGAATTACACTGCTGGCGGAATTGTAAACGGCGTTGCAATTTCAGAGCGTGGAGAATATATCGCTGCTGGGGCTGAAGACGGCTATGTTTATTTTCTGAACAAAAGCGGCAGCCTGCTCTGGAAGTACAAAGCAGATTATCCTGTCCTAAGCGTGGCTGTCTCGCCCAGAGGGGAATACGTCGTCGCTGGTGATAAATTCAAGATATACTTGCTCAACAGCAGCGGCAATGCATCCTGGCAGAAGTTAATCGGAGACAGTGTAAGAGACGTTGCAATCTCTGAACACATAGCTACTGGCTCTGCTACTGAGTATGTTTATCTCTTTGATAAAAATGGAAACGAGCTGTGGAAATATAGAACTGACGGCTCTGTTTTTGGAGTTGCAATTTCAGCTCAAAATGTAGCAGCCGGAACGTCTAATGGCAGCGTTTACCTGCTGAATAATAGTAAGCTGCAGTGGCAGTATAATATTAGAAGATATATAAGCGGCATTGCTATTTTCGAGAAAAAAGTCATTGCCGGTTCTAGGTTTATCCATCTAATCGAGAACGGACGAGAAGCTTGGATGTATCCTCCTAAAAGTGAAATTTCTGGAGTAGATATTTCAAAGGACGGGAATATAACTGCAAGCTCTGTTGATGGTACGATTTACTATCTGAGCAGCGATGGAAGGCTGCTCTGGTCTTATGATACAAACAAAACCGCTCGAGACGTAGCTATATCTGCTGACGGCGGTTACGTAGCTACAGCTGCCGGAGACAGCGTTTATTTCATAGCCTCACCAAAATTAGTAATCCCTACTGTGAATATCACGAAACCCTTGCACCAAGAAAAAGTCTCAGGAGTAGTAACAATAAATGCGTCGATAGCATTCTTTGACAGAGTCGCGGTGCTGATAGACGGAAACTATGCGTGCGCTTCGCTGCCCTGCAGCTGGGACACAAGCGCCTCGCCGGAGGGTAAGCATACTATAACAGTAAAGGTTATAGACGCCAAAGGAAACGTAGGTGAAAGTAGTGTGGAGGTAGTAGTTGAGAGAAAGCCTGCTCCCCTACCGCTGCCCACTATAATAAACGAATCGAAAATAGAGGAAAAGATAAGCAATGTAACTGCTGTGATAAACGAATCCAAGAAAGAAGTCCTTGAAAAAGCAAGAGAAGTTGAAAGAAAGTTTGATTTCTTGCTGTTCTGGAAGTATCTGCTAGCCGCAGTTGTAATAATTATCGTTGCTATAATCTTAAAAACCAGGAAAAGAGAGAAAAAATACAGGTGGAAACGGAGATGACAAAAGGGGCTGTAGGGTAGCCTGGTCTATCCTTCGGGCTTTGGGAGCCTGAGACCCCGGTTCAAATCCGGGCAGCCCCATAACTCCTATAGCCCTTTTTGGAAAAAGTGCTATCATCCCAAAAACCCGAAAGCAACGTCATAAGTTTTCCCCGAGGGCTTTTGCAGAGCAAAAGGGCTCCTCAATAGCTCTTGCGTGCAAGTTTGCAGACGTTCAAAAAGAAATATATATCATAAAAAATCATGTAGTATAGAGGTGAACTTAATGGAAGGTATTCCAGTTGACGTAGGTCTAATCTATGAGGGAGAGAGAATAAGAAAGGAGAACATGCATGTTGACCTCGCTGGTCCTAAGAGCTTTGGAGCTGAGTTAGTTAAACTTGCCGATATGAACAAAGTCAAGGACCGCAATGTTGCTCTGGTTGGTCCTGATATAAAAGATATGCAGGAGGGCAAAGCTTATCCTTACGGCATATTCGTTGAGGTTGCCGGCTCTACTCTGGAAGAGGATTTAGAGGGCGTATTTGAGAGGCGCATACACGAGTTCTCAAACTACATTCAGGGTTTTATGCATCTCAATTCAAGGGACATAATCTGGTGCAGGGTCAGCAAGGAGGCTGCCAAGAAAGGCTTGAGTCTCAGACACGTTGGGGCAGCACTCATCGAGCTTTTCAAGGCTAACTGGCCGATGATAGAAAAAATGCAGGTGGGTATTTACACGGACTCGGAGGGGGTCAAAAAATTCAGAGAAGATGCGAGGAAGATATTCCAGAAAAGAGACGACAGGCTGAGAGGCCTGAAGGACGATGACGTGGATGTTTTTTACGGCTGCGCTTTATGTCAATCCTTTGCTCCACAGCATTTGTGCACCATAACTCCGAGCAGGACTTCTTCCTGCGGTTCAATATCCTGGTTTGAAGGCAGAGCAGCTGCCAAAATCGACCCGAAAGGACCAATCTTCGAAATTAAAAAGGGTGAGCTGCTTGACGAGCTCAGGGGAGAATATTTCGGGCCGAATAAAGCCACTTACGATAAGTCCAACGGAACTGTTAAGAGAGTATTCCTGCACAGCATTTTCGAGCATCCCCACACCTCCTGCGGCTGCTTCGAGGCAATAGGTTTCTACATACCGGAAGTTGACGGAATAGGCGCAGTGCACAGGGACCACAAAGGTACCACGCCATTCGGGATACCATTCTCAACGCTCGCAGGACAGGTGGGCGGCGGGGTGCAGAGCGACGGCTTCGTCGGCATGGCAATCGAATATCTGCGCTCTCCAAAGGTGTTTCAGGCAGACGGCGGCTGGAATAGAATAGTCTGGCTGCCAAAGGCTCTGAAGGAAAGAATAGGCGAGGATGTTCCAAAAGAAATCAGGGATAAAATTGCCACAGAAGAGGATGCTCCTGACTTGGAGAAACTCAAGGCATTTCTGAAGGAGAAGAATCATCCAGTAGCGCAGAAATGGAAAATAGAAGAGAAACCTGTTGTCGAAGCTCCTGAAATCCAGATGCCGGTCACAGGCATGCCGGCAGGCGGAATAAGCATAATCTTCAAAAATGCGAAGATATATGCCGAAAAAGTTATTATAAAAAAGGAGAAGGGCAAGTGAAGATAGACGAACTCATCTCCCAGCTTTTGGATGCCGAGGAAATTGAGCTGCGAAATGTCAGCACTACGGCTGATGAGCTCATATTTAATTTACGGTCAATAGCGGCACCCAGAAAGGCTGCCGAGGCAAAGCTGATAGAAAAAGAGAGAATAAAATTCGGACCTCCTATTAAGCAGTACAAAGGAAAAATCGCAGAAGTGCAGCTGGGAGCCACGAGGGCAGAGGGGGGCAGCAGGGGAAAGGTAGTAAAACTCGGCGGTCAGACTTCGCTTTATCACTTCGAAGGCGGTCGCAAAAACAAGCCGGTTGTGGCTTTCGACATATTCGACATACCCATGCCTTCTTTTCCAAGAGTATTGAGAGATATATGGAGCGAGGTATGGGACGACCCAGGGGAATGGGCCAAGAAAGCAGTTAAGCTCGGCACAGAGCTAATTACAATTCACCTCATCTCAACTGACCCGCTCATAAAAGATACTCCGCCTAAAGAGGCTGCAAAAACTGTAGAGGAAGTTTTGCAGGCAGTAGATGTACCCCTCATCGTCGGCGGCTCCGGCAATCCGCAGAAAGATCCTCTGGTTTTCGAAAGAGTTGCTGAAGTTGCGGAGGGAGAAATGCTGCTCTTAGCTTCTGCAAATTTAGACCTGGACCACAAGAGAATCGTGGATGCCGCAAATAAGCATAAGCACAACGTGCTTTCCTTCACTTCAATGAACATCACGGACCAGCAGGCCCTAAACAAACTGCTGCGAGACGAGGGACTGCCGAAGGAGAGGCTCGTGCAGGACCCAACAACAGGAGCACTGGGCTATGGACTGGACTACACCTACTCGATAATTGAGAGGCTCAAGCAGAATGCCCTAAAAGGCGACGATGTTCTTCAGAATCCAATCTTCTGCGGCGTTACCAATGCCTGGGCAGCGAGAGAAGCGTGGATGGAGGAGCCTGCGTGGGGTCCGAGGGAGTACAGGGGGCTGCTCTGGGAAACTGTTACTGCTCTCACTGTGCTCAACGCAGGTGCTGACGGAATGATGATGCTGCATCCAGAAGCAGTTAAGGCGGTGAAGGAAGTCATAGACTCATTCCGCAAGGAAGATGGCAAACACGCCATCTTTCTATCGAAATCATGAGTGAGGTGTAGCATGGCAAAGATTTCACCGCTGCAAATTTATCGGCTCCTGCCGGGAACGAACTGCAGGGAGTGCGGAGAAGAAACGTGCATGGCTTTTGCCTCTGCGCTGATAGAGAGGAAAAAAAATTTTGAAGACTGCACGCCGCTGAAAGAGGAAAAATATGTCACGCAGAGGAGACAGCTAATCGAGCTGGTAACGCCTCCTGTAAGAGAGGTGGTCATAGGCTACGGAGAAAAAGCTGCGGCGATTGGCGGAGAAGAAGTGATGTACCGCCATGAGCTAACCTACTTTAATCCAACTGCTTTATTCTTAGACGTCCACGACGGGATGAGTGAAAAAGAGCTGAACGAAAGGCTGGGGGGAACAAAAAAATTCAGCATAACGAGAATCGGTCAGGAGCTGACTCTGGATGGCGTTGCTGTGCGCTCGGAAAGCAGCGACGCTGCAAAGTTCGGCGGGGCTGTGCTAAGCGCTGTGGAGAAGTGCGATTTGCCACTTGTTATTTGCTCATTAAATCCAGAGCTGTTGGAAGTCGGACTCGAAATCGCATCTAAGAAAAAACCTCTCATCTATGCAGCGACAAAAGAAAACTGGAGCGAAGTCGCAAAGCTTGCTCTGAAATACAGCTGCCC
>JACRDW010000014.1 GCA_016212785.1 Methanobacteriota archaeon
AACGCATGTTCCCTGTAATTCTTAACCTTGAAAAGAAGAGCGTCGTAGTTTTCGGGGGCGGAAAGGTAGCTGAGCGCAGAGTTGCAAAGCTCCTGGATGCTGGAGCAAGGGTAAGAGTTGTAAGCAGGGATTTCACGCCCACGCTGCGAAAGTTGAGGAGCACTAATCTGGAGCTTGTAATGCAGGAGCTGAATGAAAAAAATATAGGAAAATTCATAAGAGCTGCAGATATGGTGCTGGCGGCAACCAGCGATAAAGATTTAAATGACGCTGTAGAGAGAGAATGCAGGAAATGCGGAAAGCTGGTGAACAGGGCTGATAGAACTTCTGACTTCATAATACCTGCAACTCTAAAGCTCGGAGATGTGTTGGTAGCGATATCAACGAAGGGAAAAAGTCCTGCGGTTGCGAAGCTGATAAAGCAGAGAATTAGAAAAGCGGTAGCAAGCGAGGAGCTGCTGCTGATAGAGCTGCAGGAATACCTCAGAGAAAAGCTAAAGCGCAGGGTAAAAAATCAGGCTGAGAGGAAGAAGATACTGAGAGAGGTAACGAACAGAACTGAAATACTCGAATGTATCAGGAAGGGCGACCTTGAGAAAGCTAAAAAGCTTGCGGTAGCTACGCTTCACCAATGGAGGAAAAATGCACACAATTAACGTCAGGGTAACGCACCAAAAAGCTGATGTTGCGGCTCTGGAAGCATTTGCATTTCCAGACGTCAAAGCAGCTGTCAGGGAAATTGCTTCTCTGCCCTCTGTGAAGGAGTGCGTCATAGTCCAGACCTGCAATCGGGTAGAAATTTTTGCGGCTGCGGAAGATGTAGACGTTGCCTATCACGACATCATAGACTACGTGATGGATAAAACGATTTCTAAAATGAAGGAGCACCTGCGGCACAAGCAGGGAGTGCCCCCGGAAAAAATAGTGGAGCACATGATAAACAGCTCCAAAATGCTTCACGACGCAATTGAATCTGATTTTCACTCCGCAGCGCTGCACCATCTTTTGAGGCTCACTTCTGGGTTGGAATCCATGATAGTCGGCGAGGACCAGATTCTCGGGCAGGTGAGAGATGCCTATCACCTTGCCTACGGCGCAGGCACCGTAGGCGAATTTTTCAAAAACATATTCGCCAAGGCGATTCACGTGGGGCAGAGAGCAAGAAATGAAACTGAGATAAATAAAGGGGCAGTTTCCATAGGCAGCGCAGCGGTTGAGCTTGCAGAAGATATTCTCGGCTCTCTGAAGGGAAAAAAAGTACTGCTAATCGGTGCCGGGGAGATGGGCACGCTTGTTGCAAAATCGCTGGTTGAGCGAGAGGTGGCTGCGGTCGTTGCAAACAGAACTTACGAGAGAAGCGTCAAAATTGCGCAGGAGCTTGGAGGAGAAACCCTGAGATTTGAGGAGGTTGGTGAAGGCATCAAGAAATGCGACTTGATTATCACAGCGACAGGAGCTCCCAAAGCAATACTCACTGAGAAGCTCGTTGAAGATGCGATGAAGGGGAGGAAGCGCAGTCTTGTGATTACCGATGTTTCGGTGCCGAGAAATGTAGAAGAAGGCGTAGGCAAGCTTGGGAACGTGAAACTCTTAAATATCGACGACCTGCGCAGTATCGCCGAGAGAAACAAGCGCGTGAGAGAAATGGAAGCAGTAAAGGTCGAGGCAATTATCGAAGAAGAGCTCTCGCTGCTCGAAAAGCAGCTTTATCACATAGATGTCGAGGGAATCGTAAAGGCGATGTTCAAAGAAGCAGAAAATATTCGCAAAAAAGAGCTGCAGAAAGCGATAAAGATGCTCGGGGATGGGATTGATAAGAAGGAGAAGGAAGTTCTGGACGACCTGACGAGAGTGATAATAAACAGAACGATGTCTCCGATTGCGAGCAAGATAAGAGAGGCTGCTGAAACAAACGACAGCGCAAGCATAAAAACCGCAGAGAAGTGGTTTTTGAAGAGGTAGCATGTTTCCGACGAAGAGAATGAGAAGGCTGAGAAAAAACGAAAAGATAAGGGCGATGGTGAGAGAAACCGCTCTTGAGAAAGATGATTTTATTTTCCCTATCTTCGTAAAGGAAGGAATAAAAAAGAAAGAAGAAATCGAGGCAATGCCCGGACAGTTCAGGCTTCCCCTGGAGGAGGTAAGGGACGAAGCTCTCGAGCTCGTCAGCCTCGGCATACCTGCGGTTATTTTATTCGGAATTCCTGTACGCAAGGACAGTGCTGCCTCTGAGGCGTACAACCCGCATGGGATTGTACAAAAAGCTGTCAGGGAAATCAAGGACGAGGTTGGCGATGATTTGGTTGTTATCACAGACGTCTGCCTCTGCGAATACACAGAGCACGGGCACTGCGGCGTCGTGGAAGGAGAAAAAATATTAAACGATGCAACGCTTTCTCTACTTGCAAAAACCGCTGTCAGCCATGCAGAAGCTGGCTGCGACGTTGTGGCACCTAGCGACATGATGGACGGCAGGGTAAAAGCTATAAGAGAAGCTCTCGACGACAGCGGCTTTGAAAATATGATAATCATGTCCTACGCAGCAAAATATGCTTCCTCTTTTTACTCGCCCTTCAGAGAAGCAGCCGCTTCTGCGCCTGCATTCGGGGACAGGAAGAGCTATCAGATGGATGCTGCGAACGTGAACGAAGCCCTGCAGGAGGTTTCTCTGGACATACAGGAAGGGGCAGACATAATCATGGTCAAGCCTGCGCTGGCTTATTTAGATGTCATACGCAGGGTTAAAGCAGAGTTTGGAGTTCCAACCGCCGCATACAACGTAAGCGGAGAATATGCGCTGGTAAAGGCCGGCTCTGAGAAGGGCTTTATAGACGAAAAGAACGTTGTTCTGGAAATCCTTACTTCAATAAAGCGTGCAGGCGCAGACCTGATTCTCACCTACCACGCAAAGGACGCTGCAAGATGGCTGGAAGGGAAATGAATAAATCTCATGCAGTTTTCGAAGAAGCAAAGCGCTGCCTTGTGGGCGGGGTTAACTCTCCTGTGCGTGCGATGATGCCTTATCCTTTTTTTACGGCACGCGGCAAGGGGTGCAGGATTTACGACATCGACGGCAGCAGCTACATCGACTACTGCCTTGCTTATGGTCCGCTTATTCTGGGGCACGCCTATCCAAAGGTTGTGAGAGCGATAGAGGAGCAGGCAGAAAAGGGCACGGTTTACGGAACGCCGACCGAAGTAGAAGTTAAATTTGCAAAGAAAATCGCCAAGCATGTGCCGAGCGCAGAACTCGTGCGCTTTGTGAATACCGGCACCGAAGCGACGATGGCTGCGATAAGGCTTGCCAGAGGATATACGGGAAAGAAAAAAATAATAAAGTTTGAGGGCGCATTTCACGGAGCTCATGATTACGTTTTGGTAAAGGCAGGCAGCGGAGCAACGACGCATGGGGTGCCGAATTCCCTCGGGGTGCCTGGAGAAACTACAAAAAACACGCTGCTTGCAGCTTTCAACAATGAAAAAGCGGTTGAAAAAATATTAAAAAAAGAAAAAAATGTAGCAGCAGTTATTGTTGAGCCCGTGATAGGAAATGCAGGCTGCATAATGCCGAAAGAAGGTTATCTTAAGTTTTTGAGAGAGATTACTCAAGAAAATAACGTGCTCCTTATATTCGACGAAGTCATAACCGGCTACCGCCTTTCACTCGGCGGCGCCCAGAAATATTATAATGTTACGCCAGACGTAACAACTCTTGGAAAAATAATCGGAGGCGGGCTGCCGATAGGGGCAATAACCGCAAGGAGGAAAATAATGGAGCAATTCTCACCGGTCGGAAAGGTCTATCAGGCAGGCACTTTTAACGGAAATCCGCTCTCGATGGTCGCTGGCTATGCGGCGGTAAGCGAGCTTGAAAAAGGAAGGGTTTACAAAAAGCTGGAAAAGCTTGGGAAAAGAATGAGAAACGGCCTGGAAGAAATTTCTGAAAGGCTTAAGGTCAAAACGAGGATTTACGGAGCTGCTTCAATGTTCCAGATTTATTTCACTGACACGGAAGTGGTGGATTACCGCACCGCCCTAAAATCAAATGCTGAATTTTTCCTGAAATTCCAGCGCGAACTGCTCAAAAGGGGAGTATTCCTGCCGCCCTCACAGTACGAGTGCAACTTTATCTCCTGTGCGCACGGCGGGAGCGAAATCGAGGAAACTCTGCACAAGGTCGAGGAAGTGCTCAGGAGATTGCAATGTTCTTAATAGGCACGAGGGGAAGCAAATTAGCTTTAAAGCAAGCTGACATCGTTATCGAACTTTTGAATGAGAAATTTCCAGGGCTAATGTTCGAGAAAAAAATAATCAAAACAACCGGGGATAAAATTCTCGACGCTCCGCTAGCAAAAATCGGTGGCAAGGGCTTGTTCGTTAAGGAAATAGATGAAGCAGTTTCCAGGGGCGAGGTTCACTTCGCAGTGCACAGCATGAAGGACGTTCCTGTGGAGCTGCCGGGCGACCTAGAGCTTGTGTGCGTGCCGGAAAGAGAAGAGGCAGGCGATGCTTTGATTTCCAGAGACAGTCTAAGCATAGACGAGCTTCCGGGAAGCGCAGTTATCGGCACGAGCAGCATAAGGAGAAAAGCAGAGCTTTTGAATTACAGGAGCGATTTCATTATCAAAGAGCTCAGGGGCAACGTGGATACAAGAATGAGAAAACTCAGGGTTGGGGAATACGACGCAATTGTAATGGCAAAGGCTGGCTTGAAAAGGCTCGGTTTCGAGGATAACATTACCCGGGATTTGCCCTTGGATACCTTCCTTCCTTCGGTAGGGCAGGGCGCGATTGGGGTAGTGGCGAGGAAAGACTTTGAGCAGAAATCCATGCTCGCTGCGATAAACCACGCAAATAGCATGCAATGCTGCACTGCTGAAAGAGCGCTGCTGCGCCGCCTCGGCGGCGGCTGCCAGGTTCCGGTTGGAGTAATAACCAAGGTGGATAAAAAATTAAAAATCAGGGCAGCGGTGCTTTCGCCGGATGGGAGAAAAAAAATTCGAGTCGAAATGGAAGGAGAGCCAGCGGAGGCAGAAAATCTCGGCAGCGCAGCAGCAGAGAAGTTGCTTGAAAACGGAGCTGATGTTATCTTGGAAGAAGTCAAGCTCTGACATCCACAAACTATTTATTTGCAGCACATTAATTTTTCACTGGTGAAAAAATGAAGCGATTTTCGGCAGACCTGCACATCCACAGCATATTCAGCGACGGAGAGCTAATCCCGGCAGAGATAGCTCAGCGTTGCTCGGTTTTAGGCTACAGTGCAATTGCGATTACAGACCACGTGGATAATTCGAATTTAGAATTCGTACTGTCCAATTTAGTAAAGGCATGCGAAGAATTAAGCAATTATGCGGAATTGAAAGTCTTGCCGGGTGTGGAGATTACTCATGTGCCAATAAAAATGCTTGGCAGCTTGGCGAGGAAAGCAAGAAAACTCGGAGCGAAAGTTATAGTCGTGCACGGCGAGACGCTTGCGGAGCCGGTTCCAAAGGGAACTAACCTAGCTGCTGCTGAGCAAAACATCGATATACTCGCCCACCCGGGTCTGATTACTGTAGAAGAAGCGGAGCTTGCGAAGGAGAACAACATTTGCCTGGAGATTACTTCCAGAAGGGAGCACAGCATCACCAACGGACATGTCGCGAGGGTCGCTTCAGAAGTTGGAGCCAAGCTTTTGGTGAGCAGCGATGCGCATGCTCCAGAAGATTTAATTACTCTGGAAGAAGCGCTGCACGTTGCGCTGGGTGCTGGAATTTCAGAAAAAAATTCAAGAATTATTACAAGCGTTAATCCCAAGAGCTTTTTAGGTGATATTTAATTTTTTGGAGGAGAGTCTTTGAAGCTTTTGGGAAGTCTGTCTCACATAACCAGAAGTGGAAATCTTGTGCTCAGGAGCAAGGAAATCCCTTCAATATATTCGCTTGTGGCAACGAAGGACTCTAAGAAGATAGGCAGAGTTCAAGACGTGATAGGCCCTGCCTCCAGTCCCTATATAATAGTAAAACCTGTTAAAAATTTTAAAAAAGAACTTTCTGATTTTGAATTTTACGAGCTTAAAGAGGGGCGATACCATGGAAAGAAAGGTAGAGTACATCGAGATATGCCCTGAATGCAACAGCAAGAGTTTAACCAAAGACTATGAAAGGGCAGAGATTGTCTGTAACGACTGCGGTTTAGTTATAGACGAGAAGATAATGGACATGGGTCCGGAGTGGAGGGCATTTGACTACGAGCAGAGAGTTAAGCGCAGCAGGGTAGGGGCGCCGATGACGTATACGATTCACGACAAGGGTTTATCCACAGTTATTGACTGGCGGGACAAGGACAGCTATGGAAAGGACATCGCTCCCAGAAGCAGAGCGCAGATTTACAGGCTTAGAAAATGGCAGCAGAGGATAAGGGTTTCAAACGCTACCGAGCGCAATCTCGCTTTTGCGCTGACCGAATTGGATAGAGTCGCCTCGAGATTAACTCTTCCAAGAAATGTAAGGGAGACAGCGGCAGTGGTTTACAGAAAAGCTGTAGAGAAAGGACTTATCAGGGGAAGGAGCATCGAGGGCGTTGCTGCTGCCTCGCTTTACGCAGCCTGCCGGAAGTGCAAAGTACCACGCACCCTGGACGAAATCGCTGACTCAGCAAAGTTGAACCGGAAAGAAATAGGAAGAACCTATAGATTCGTTTCGAGAGAGCTCAGCATAAGTTTGAAGCCGACTACTCCCATAGATTATGTTCCGAGATTTGGCTCTGAGCTCAGCTTATCCGGAGAAGTGCAGAGCAAGGCAATCGAAATACTCGGGAAAGCAATGAGCCAGGAGCTCACCTCCGGTCGAGGTCCCACAGGCGTTTCTGCAGCTGCGATTTACATTGCAAGCGTCTTACTCGGAGAAAGGAGAACGCAGAGAGAAGTTGCAGACGTTGCCGGCGTTACAGAAGTAACGATTCGCAACAGATACAAAGAGCTTGCAGAGAGACTGGATATTGAGATAACGATATAATCATGTCCAAGCGCTGGCTCAGGGAAAAAAAGAGGGACTACTATTACAGAAAGGCGAAGGCAGAGGAGTACCGCTCAAGGGCTTCTTTTAAGCTGAAGCAGCTGAATGAGAGATTCGGGCTGATTAGAAGAGGGGATAAAGTTCTAGATCTAGGCGCTGCCCCGGGCGGCTGGATGCAGGTTGTGAAAGAAATCGCAGGCAGCAGTGGTTTTGTTCTGGGCGTAGATTTAGCTAAAATCCGGGATTTTGGGCTTGAAAACGTTAAAAGTATTCAGGGGGATTTTACTCGAAAAGAAACGATTGAAAAAATAAAAGAAATTCTGCCGAGCTGCGATGTCATAATCTCGGACGCCTCGCCCGATATTTCTGGAGTCTGGGACATAGACCACTTTAGCAGTGTGGAGCTCTGCAGGAGCGCTTTATCAATAGCTGAAGAAATACTCAAGCCCGGAGGGAATTTTTTGGTGAAGATATTCCAGGGTGAGCATACAGGCGAGTTTTTTGGGGAAGTTAAAGACAGATTTACCTATGCCAAAATGACTAAGCCAGAGGCGTCCCGCACAGGGAGCGCAGAGATATACGTTGCGGCGAAAGGATTCAAGAAAAGATTTATATATGCATAGTTAGCGGTATAAATTGGAGGATACCATGCCAGAGTGCGAAATTTGTGGAGTAGAGGTTGTCGAAATTTACGAATGCAAGGAGTGCGGCACCATGTTCTGCAGCAACTGCGGCGACCCTGTAGAAGAGCTATGCGAATTTTGTTCCGAGGAGGAAGACTGGTAGCTCTGCATTTGTTTTTAGACTCGTTGGCGAGAAATGCGTTCTCGAGGCTGTATATCCCGCCTCCTCTATTTTTTCGATGATTTTTTCCATAGACGGTGCTTCGATTTTTAATTTTTTGCAGATTTTGTGCACGTCGTGGTAGAAAGGATTTTCCAATTCTTTGGCAACGATTTCAAGCAGCTTTGCAAGCTTTTTATCTCCCAGATACTCTGACTTTTGCAGAACTTCTCTGCAAAAGTCGTCGTCCTTTATCTTGCCGCGCCACAGCGGACCTGCAACTTCGTATTTGCTTCTACACTTGCATTTTTTTGAAGCAATGCTTCCCTTTTCATATTCGTGCTTTAGACAATTCTTGCAGTAGTAAACATAGCCAAGTTCCTCCAGCGCAGCATCTGCCTTCTTTTTCCCCTCGAGCAGCTTGATGTACGCCCTGAAGTAGTGCTCGGTAGAGTGCGACAGCAGGCACTGCATCCCCTTGGAATATTTGGCGCAGGTTCTCGCAGCATAACCGAGCAGTATCCTGAGCCCTACTTCATGGCAAAATTCAGACCTCAAGGGTCTGGCGCCGTATTTCCTGAGGCACGCTCTTGGATAAACGCCGCAGAGCGGCGCAGCATCTGTGGCTGTAATGCCCAGATAACCGCTGGAGGTCATGACCGCATTGTCCAGAAAGGGCACCGGAGTGCCGAAAGGGTCGATGTCGATGAAATTAAAACTGCGGTTTTCCTGCAAAAATAGATTTGCATCTTTGTTGGAAATTGTCACATTAACGTTATTTAGCTCTGCATTTTTTTTTATAAGCTCGCAGGCTTCTTCGTTTGCATCATTGAGATGAACTTTACAAGCCGCTTCTTTCGCTACCCTGATTCCCTTCGCCCCGCTTCCTGCCAGCAGGTCTAAAAAAAATATCTCCTCTTTTTCTTGTAACGCTTTGACTACTGCGCAGCAGACACTGCGATTGAGTTCCATCCTGGGGTTATAAAATACAGGAGGTTTTCTCAGCCTGCCTGTCTTAGTTCTTCCGAATTTACCTTTCTCAGGAATCAACAGCCTGGTTTTGCCTTCAACGATTTTTTTCCACATCCTCTACCACCCGGCGTAAAGCCTGCGTGCAAGAAGTTCAGGCAAGCCCTTCTCTATTATCGCATCTGCTGCTTCGTCTATATCGTATTCCACCCTTTTTATCTCAACTTTTTTTGCTGCTGCATCGAATACAGCATACGCTGCCCTCGGGTCTAAGTCTCTGGGCTGCCCCACGCTGCCCGGATTGAACATAAGTCTATCTCCGAACTTTTTGACGAACGGCCTGTGCGTATGCCCCAGAATAATTGTATTCTTGGAAGTGTATCTAAAAAAACTCAGCAGCTCTTTTTCTGGGTAATCTTCGGATACGTATTCGTCAAGCTGGTTCCTGGGACTGCCGTGAACCATGTAAAAGTCGCCTTCGTATAATTTCGGCAGGGAGTTTAAAAAATTTATGTTTTCCTTTTTTATTTCTTTTCTCGTCCAGTCTACCGCAGCTGCCGCGACCGGGTTAAACCAGGACGTATCTCC
>JACRDW010000015.1 GCA_016212785.1 Methanobacteriota archaeon
ATGGCAGTATACGGCGTTATTTATGCTGTCCTTGAAAATGACATCAGGAGGTTGCTCGCATACCACATAATCAGCCAGGTAGGCTACATGGTAGCCGGCGTCGGGATTGGAACCACGCTGGCGATAAACGGCTCTGCTGCTCACGCATTTTCCCATATTCTATACAAAGCTCTGCTCTTCATGGGTGCAGGTGCAGTAATATACATGACTGGAAAAAGGAAACTCACGGAGTTGGGAGGCGTATACAAGACCATGCCCCTGACTTTAATTCTCTACATGGTCGGAGGATTTTCTATCTCGGCAGTTCCGCTCTTCAGCGGCTTTGTGAGCAAGTCCATGGTCGTCGCAGCCTCTGCTGAGTCTCATCTAGGTATTGTGTGGCTAATGCTGGTGCTTGCTTCCTCCGGAACGTTCCTTCACACGGGTCTGAAGCTCCCATACTTTACATTTTTTGCAAAAGATGCTGGAATTAGAGCAAAGGAGCCGCCACTCAACATGCTGCTCGGCATGGGCTTTCTCGCCTTTTTGTGCATATTCATAGGCGTTTATCCAGCAGTTCTCTATAACATTTTACCATATCCTGCTGAATTTGTTCCCTACACAGGGCAGCACGTTTCAGAAACCATTCAAATCTTATTATTTACTGCCCTGGGGTTTTTCCTGCTTCTGAAGCACCTTGCTGGCACGCCTACAATCAGCCTTGACACTGACTGGTTGTACAGGAAAGGGGCAAAGGCCTTTATGTGGCTTGCGAATGTTCCAATCGCAAACTTTGGCAAGCTAACAGAAAAAATATTCTTCGATTATTTGCCAAATTCTCTACTCAAGTTCATGACTCTCTGGGACGCTTTCGACTCGCACGTTATCGACGGAGTAGTAAACGGAATTTCCAGAGCAACGATATGGTTCAGCAATATTCTGCGAAAAGTGCAGACCGGCGATGTACAGTATTATGCCGCTTCGTTTATCCTTGGTATAGCGCTACTGGCGGTGATTATAATGTGGGGTGCGTAAGTGATATGACAATATCCCTGATGCTCGCAATCCTTCTCCTTGGCTCGATAGCTGCGTTTTTGAGCAGGACGAGGGAGCAGGCTAGAACTGCTGCAGTTGTCTCTTCCTGGACTGCGCTGATAATTTCGATATTTATGTTTCTGAACTACGAGCCTTCTAAGGGTCTCAACAACTTCAGGGAATTCTACAGCTGGATTCCTTCCATAGGTATCAGCTACCACGTCGGCGTGGACGGCGTTTCGCTGCCGATGGTTCTGCTAACCGCCATAATTTCTGCGCTCTGCACTATTTATGCATGGGAAGAGAAACGCAGGAGCAATCAGTTTTTTGCGCTGATACTCGTCATGGATTTCTCTCTTACGGGCGTATTCGTTTCGCTGGATTTCTTTTTATTCTACATTTTCTGGGAGCTCGTGCTGATACCAATGTTCTTCATAATCGGAATCTGGGGCGGTCCGAGGAAGGACTACTCTGCGATAAAGTTTTTAATTTATACGCATGTGGCGAGCGTTGTGATGCTTCTCGGCATTTTTGCAATGTACTACTTCCATGGAAAAACAACAGGAGCATATACTTTCGACATCCCAGTGCTCCTCTCTGCATATCAAACTCTGCCCCTTGCACCTTTATGGAGAGAGTTTATATTCGCTGCCCTGCTCTTCGGCTTTCTTGTGAAAATGCCTGCTGTGCCCTTCCATACCTGGCTCCCCGACGCCCACGTCGAAGCTCCTACAGTCGGCTCGATACTGCTTGCAGGAGTGCTGCTGAAGATGGGGGGCTATGGTTTATTCAGGTTTTTAATTCCGATGATACCCAACGCTTCGCATTTGTTCATCTACGCAATTGCGCTTTTTGGATTGGTTAGCATACTCTACACTCCAGTCGCAGCGTTTACTCAGCCAGATATTAAAAAGCTGATTGCATTCTCGAGCATAGGCCACATGGGCTTCATTTCTTTAGGCGTCGCTGCATTCATGGCAAGCGGCGAAGAAGTGCCCAGAATTTTTGCAGCCTCCGGAGCGATGTTCCAGTTGTTTGCGCACGGAATCATAACCTCTGTCCTCTTCGGCTCGGCAGGAATTATCGAGCACCACACGGGTACGAGAATAATTCAGAACCTCGGTGGGCTTGCCAAAAAGATGCCGAAGTTTGCTTTTCTCATAATTCTCGGCTTCCTTGCCTCGATGGGATTTCCTGGAATGGCCGGCTTCGTTGCAGAGTTTTCGGTTCTCGCGGGCTCATATCCCCAGCTGCCCTACATCATAATAATTGCGCTGCTCAGCATACCCTTGAGCATCGGCTATCATCTCTGGGCGATACAGAGAGCAGTGTTCGGTGCTTACAACGAGCGTTTGGGCAGCGTTACTGACGTTACCTGGTACGAGTTCGCAGCAATGGCTGCATGGGTTCTGCTCATAATCACACTCGGTCTTCACCCAGCACCGCTCTTCGAAATGATGCGCTCGAGTGCTGTGCAGTTTATCAATATCCTGCCGCCAGGAGGTATAGCGCCGTGAGCTACCTACTGCTTGCGCCAGAGCTGGTACTTATATCAGTATCGATTTTGGTGCTCCTCCTGGGACTTTTCATAAAAGAAAAGAAAATTTTAGGATACGTAAGCATTGCAGCGCTGCTTGTGGCGCTGCTGCTCGTGCTGGGCAGCTTTAACGTGAGGGAATCCTTCGTCGGCTATCCTTTTTATAGCGCAGTAGTCGTTGATTCCTTCGCTCAATTTTTCAATATATTGTTTCTTACTGTTGCGCTGCTTGTGTGCATAGCATCCTTAGAATACTACGGAAATAATCCGAGCCAGGACGAGTACTACTTCCTAGTGTTTATTGCAACAACTGGAATGATGTTAGTCGCAATAGCCAATGATTTAATCGTTCTATTCATCGGATTCGAGCTCGCCAGCTTATCTACCTATGCACTCGCAGGATTTGACAAGAACTCAAAGTTCGGCGCAGAAGGTGCGATGAAGTACTTTATATTCGGCGGATTATCTTCTGCTGTCCTGCTTTTTGGAATTTCCTTAGCTTACGGAATCTCCGGCACGGTAAACATACTCGAAATGAAGGAATTCCTCGCAGCTCATGCAGCGAGATTTGAATCCATTGCAATTCTCGCAATGCTGCTCATACTCGCAGGCTTCGGATTTAAAATGGCTCTTGTACCTTTCCACATGTGGGCGCCTGATACGTACGAGGGCTCGCCCTCAGTAATATCCGCGCTGCTCGCAGCTGGCTCCAAAAAAATGGGATTCGTCGCAGCCTTCAGGGTTTTCCTTCTCGCGCTTATTGCAGTCAAGCTGCAGTGGTACCTCGCCTTCGCAATTCTAGCAGTAATTACAATGACTCTCGGAAATGTCTTAGCAATCATGCAGAACAGCGTTAAGAGGATGCTCGCTTATTCTTCAATTGCGCATGCAGGCTACATCGCAATCGCCTTCGCTGTGATTGCTTACTCCTCGAACGCTGCTCAAACAGCGCTTGCCGGAGCAGCGATGCACGCGCTTTCTCACGCACTCGCGACAGCGAGCGCATTCATCGCCGTCGCAGCTGTTGGCCTGATTTATCCCAAGAATGATATTCTGGAAAACTACGACGGTCTTGGAAAAACTGCACCGACTACAGCCCTTCTCATGACTGTAATGCTGCTCTCTCTTGCAGGAATTCCCCCAACCTTCGGCTTTTATACAAAATTCGTGCTCTTCCTCTCTGCAATTCAGGCGGAGTTGATAGGGTTGGCAATAATTGCTGTTCTCAACTCCGCACTCTCCGTATATTACTATGCCAGAGTGATAATGCGCATGTACTGGGGAAAGCCGAAAACAGAGAAAGTCAAAGAGTCCCCTGCATACGTTACGGCGATGATAATAGCAGTCGTAATTACTGTAATACTCGGCTTGTACCCAAATCCAATATCTGAGTGGGCATACGGCGCTGCGGAGGCGGTGTTGAGGTGAAAAATGCTTAGAGAAGCCTTCTATCGAAAAATGATTGATGCATACGACCTTCATGCTCAATTCGAAACGATATACGGAGACATTGAGCTGGTAGTTGCTACTCTCAAAAAAAGCTTGCATTACGGAGAGAAGCTAAAAAAATAGCAAAGAGCAGCGCCGATGTTGCGATGGCAGATGCAGTTATCCAGACTAACTCGCTTCTGCTTGCAGCCATTGAGGGGAAAAAGAGCATTGCTGAATTTAAGAGAGAAATTTGGGAGATTGAAAAGCGCTATCCTGAATATTTCCAGAGGGGCAGAAGAGACATAGGCACTTCAAAGGATAATGTTAATGCAATAATCCACAGAGTCGAGTACATGATAAATCGCTACGATGTGAGGTATCCCAGATATGACAGGCACAGATGCAACGACGCTTGAGTGCATCGAAGAATTAGTCTGCCTGCAGAACAACAGAGAGAACATATACTGGGACGACGAGCTGCGCCGCCTGAGATGCGCAGAAGAACAGGACAAAAGCTGGACGCCTCTAATGGAAGAAGCCACAAGGACTCTGGGAATCAAGAACAGAGGGGAATACACAAAAATAAAGAAAAAATACAATCTGACGCAGTATTAACAAGCGCCGCCGGACAGACTCGAACTATCGACCACCTGGTTAACAGCCAGGCGCTCTACCTACTGAGCTACGGCGGCATAGCCCTTGCTACTTCTTTTTAAGAAGTAGAAAGCGCTATCATCCCAAAAGAATAACTTCGTTATAATTTATATTTTTCCCCGAGGGCTTTTTTTAAAAGGGCTCATTTTCAATCCACTCGTTTTTAAACGTCTGAAAATTTGCATTCGCAAATTTTCTACGTTTTAAGACCTCGGTCTTGACCCATTATACCACTTGCTTCGCAAGTGCAACTTTGGGTGTCGGCACGAGTAGGCATTCGTTCTGCTACCACGAGAAGCTTGCCTACGAAGTGCTCTTCCGTGAGGAAGATGGCGGACATGCCAGCTTCCTTGCGGAATTGACAAAAGGGCTCATTCTGTCCCTTTCTTTAGATAGTAATACACGGTCGTCAGGGGAATTTTCAGCTCATCCGAGATTTCCTTCGCAGAGAAGCCCTTCTCCTCGAGGTCATAAACTCTGTTTATCTTCCAGTTTGGATGGGAGCGCGGTCTGCCGGGGGTAAGCAGCAGCGCCTCGAAGCTTATGCCTATTTTCTCTAAGGCAGACTTTATCTTCTTTGGCGTGCGCTCGTAGAGACTGGGAGGGCAGGTTATCATTTTCACATTCGGAGCTGCAGTCAAAATCGAAGCAAGAATATTTATCGTGGGTCTGATGCTGAAGTGCACCTTTTTTGTATTTTCATTAAGCTCCTTGTTTATTTCTTCTATGAGCACGTCCTTCTGGCTTGAGCGCAGCACAACGACTTCTCTCATGCAATCACCTCACGAGCTCCAAAAACTGCCTTGCTTTGTCTGAGATTTTTATGCTTTTTATCTCTTCCAGACCTTCCAGCTTCTCCGGAGGTATGACGTCGTCCCTGCCGAGCCTTATTATCACTTTGAGCACTTCCTCCAGCTCTGCCACTTCCGCAGAAACGATGCCTGCCGAAGTCTCGAGATTCATGTTAGAGGAAAGGTACAGCGAAATTCCGCCAACCGCTCTGCTCGAGGTCACCTTGAGATAATCCTGCAAAATGTCCTCGAGCTCAAATTTTTTAAATACCATGTCATGGGCGTTATCAATGCCCATCACGCTGCCGTCTATGAATCTTCTAATCGCAGATATTATATACTCTTCTTTTAATATCGCGAGAGCTTTCTCCAGTTGGTCCCTCTGCGGAACCGGCTGCAGGCCGGGAAATATGCTTGCGTACCTGCGCTCTCTGTAAGGCTTTATAAGTAAGAATTTAAATATATCCCATGCAAAAAGCGCAATCGGAATCTTGATTAAAGTTTCCTTTCTAATCTGCCTCCTATAATTTATAGCTTCCTCGAGTTCGGGAATTAAATTTCCGCGCTTGTCCATCAGCCCGGCTTTTTTCAGCTCCTCGTCCAGCTCCTCCATCAGCTCCATCCTTTCCTCTGCTATTCTCGCATCCATCGAAAATGTCGGGGGCAGCACGCCGTACATCTTTAACTCTATTTTTTTCCTCAAGCGCTCGTACTCTTTCAATTTTTCGACATCCACTTTCTGCTCCAGCAGGAAATCCAGGATTTCCTCTCCCTTCTCCTTCAAAATTTTTGTATAGGCGATAGCCAGCGCCTGCCTGTTGTAGCGGCCGCTGACAAGTATGTTGCGCTCGTGGTGGTAGCGTATGTGCTCGATTACAATGCGTCCGTACTTCTGCCTGAGAACGCCTTCATAATCCAATTTTGAGCCTTTGTCTATCTCAACCTGCTCCTTCTTCGTCACCCATCTTCCATTCTCCACAGCTTTGAATACAACGGTTGCAGACTTTATCCTTCCTCTCTTCTTTTCTCTCAGAACCTCTATGAGCCCCCTGTAACCTATTTTTTCGGTTGGCGTAAATCTCGATATTTCATCCGTAAATTCTCCTCCAAAAGACAGGTAGGGCAGGATTTCCATTCTGTAAATGCCGGTCTCGTTCACCCGCAATTTGGGCTCAGAATTACACTTCGGGCAGATGAACGTGCCGTTTTTTTCTATAATCTTGGTAGCTTCCTTTCCCTTGGTTATCACGCCGCACTTGCTGCAGTCAAAGGACACGAACTCTTCCAAGTGACCCACAGCTATGTTGTGCGAGGCTATCGCGGATTTGGTTCTTTCGAAACTGCCTTTTCTGAAGGAAGCATCTGTCCTGAAGAACATCTTGTGCCTCGCAACATCTCTCTGGTCCTCGACGTCTTCCCTGCGGTAGCTCTGCTTTCCGAGAGGTGAGTCGTACCTGCTCATTCCCAGGGCAAAATAAGGAGAATCAAAACCTTTCTGCTCCATTTCATCCTTTAATTTTTTTAATTCCTTCAGATTATTTATCAATTTCAGGTATAGCACTTCAAAGTACCTTTTCTCGGTCTTTAACCTATCTAAATCTATTTTTAACTCTAAGGATATTCCGTCGAGGAACTCCACAACTCTGCTCAGCAAAGGCGCTTCTATCATGCTTACCCCTCTCAGCCCAAATGAAAAGAGCGGAGATATAACTCTAACGACGGTTATAATATATGTATTTTTTGCTTAAAAAGATATCTGAAAAAAATTATATTGCATAACAATAAAAAAAATAAGCATGCCCGCTACTTCGGAAGACCGCATACTGCTCCTGCTTTCGATAAAAGAGACCGGAAAGATAATCGACCTCAAGCACATCGCAGAGAAGACAGTAAGAGATGAAAAAGAAATTTCAGAAGCAG
>JACRDW010000132.1 GCA_016212785.1 Methanobacteriota archaeon
AGCAGAGCAAGCCAGCTGAAGGAGTGATGGCGAACTTGGGTATAGACTATATAGTATAGTCTTTTAGAAAGGGGGTTTGCGAAAATGAAAAAATTTGGAAATGCCGCAGATAAGGTAAATACAATACTGAGAGTTTTCAGAGACGGGGAGAAACTCAGAGGCAAGGAAATCGCAGAGAGAATGAAGAGAATGGGCTATGAAATCGGAGACGCGCACCTGAGGATGTTCATATACTACAACATGCTGTACAAACACCTTCGAAAAGAGGAAGTGAACGGCACGAACTGCTATTCGGTAATAAGCTGACCACCCCTACCGCAAGGTAGTGCGCAAGAATTCCGTTAGGAAGCTGGCATATCCGCCATTCTTTCTTGCGAAAGCTTGCGGTCTTGCTAACGCAAGTAAAGGAGAGCGTTCTGTTTTGCCACCACCTCCCACGCTCTCCTTTTTACTAGTGAAGTCATAAGACGAACTAGGCGCAAAGCCAATAAACCTGCTTACGCAAGGAGAACGAATATGCAACGATTGGTATATACTGTTCGGGAACTTGAGTTGCAGCAGATGAAAATCCGGGCGCAGCTTGAGGAGAAGAGAAGAGAGTTAGAAGCTCTCCTGGAAGAAATCCGGGATATTTAACTTCTAATAAACTCTTCTACCATCTTCTTTGCAACCTCGTCGCTGTACTGCTCGGGTGGAGCTTTCATGAAGTAGGCTGAGGGGCCTTTTAGTGCTCCTCCTATTTTTTTATCCATCGCAAGCTTTGCGCAGCGAATCGCATCTACGACAACGCCCGCAGAGTTGGGAGAATCCCAGACCTCAAGTTTAAGCTCTACGTTTAGAGGAACATTGCCGAAAGTGGTTCCTTCAAGGCGCATATATGCCCATTTCCTGTCGGCCAGCCAGGCAACATAGTCGCTCGGACCTATGTGCACGTTCTCTGCACCTATCTCATAGTCAAGCTGCGATGTTACTGCGCTAGTTTTTGAGATTTTCTTTGATTCGAGGCGCTCCCTCTCCAGCATGTTGTAAAAGTCTGTGTTGCCTCCTACGTTCAGCTGCGAGGTTCTTTCGAGCTTTACCCCCCTGTCTCTGAACAGCTTGGTTAATACTCTGTGAACAATCGTCGCTCCCACCTGCGACTTTATGTCATCGCCGATTATCGGCAGCCTCTTCTTCTCAAACAGCTCCTGCCAGCGCTTTTCCCTTGCTATGAAAACAGGGATGCAGTTTACAAAGCCGCATCCTGCTTCGAGCGCTTTCTCAACATACCACTTCGTCGCAAATTCGCTTCCGACAGGAAGATAATTCACGACGATGTCTGTTTTCGTCTCCTTCAGAACTTCAACCACATCTACGGTAGGCGAGGAATGCTTTTCTATAACCTTTGACAGGTATTTTCCAAGACTGTCGTGGGTCATGCTCCTCTGCAGCTCAACGCCCAGATGCGGCACGTCAGAGAACTTAATCGTGTTGTTCGGCTTTGTGAAAATCGCCTCGCTCAGGTCTTTGCCCACTTTATTCTTATCTACATCAAAGGCTGCTGAGAACTTTATGTCTCCAATGCGGTAGCCTGCAATCGTATTGTGCATTATGCCAGGGATAAATTCTTCTCCCTTTACGTCCTTATAAAACTCCACTCCCTGCACCAGCGCAGCAGCGCAGTTGCCTACTCCAACTATAGCGACTCCGATTTTCTCCATTTTTTCACTTTTATAACCATAAAATATATCCAAAAATATAAATACTTTATGGTCGTAAAACTCTTGCATGCCGCTTCAAAGGCTGAAGGCAAAAACCACGAAAGAAATTCTGTGGGTTTACCTGCTCAGACTTCTCAAAGAAAGAGAGATGTATGCCTATGAAATCAGAAGCAAGCTGAGGGAGAGATTCGGCTTCGAGCCTGCTCTTGTAACTTCCTATGTCGTGCTTTACCGCCTTGAAAAAGGCGGATACGTCGCGGCGGAGTGGCACGAGAACAAAAAGTACTATAGGCTGACTGAAAAAGGGGAAGAATTATATAACCGAGGTATTGAATATCTGGACAATTTATTAAAAAAGTTGAAAATATCTGCGAATGCATAAATAGCGCTGTATACAGCTTATTTTACAAAATAGAGTTAAAAAAAGTAAATTTTAAATTTTTTTAAATTCCAAAAAATATTTTGTAAATATAAAATTTTTTTTGTAATTTTGAAAGAAAATAATAAATACTGCGGCAGCTGAGAAGAGTAGCTATGAGCAGAATAATGGTTGTGGACGACGACTCTGACCACGTTTTCGTGCTCAAAATAGCGCTGCGAAAGGGAGGGTACGATGTGGTCGAAGCCTACGGCGGGAAGGAGTGCCTGAGTAAAATTGTAAAGGCGAAGCCAGACCTGGTTATAATGGACATAATGATGCCGGACATGAACGGCTGGGACGTCTGCAAGAAAATAAAGGAAGACCCTCTTACGAGCGCTATACCCGTTTCAATGCTCTCTGTTAGAGGAGAGGAAGAGGATATAAGGAAGAGCTTCGACTATGCCCACGCAGACGAGCACATGCGCAAGCCCATAGAGCTGGGGAAGCTGATAAACACCGTCGAGTCTCTCCTCAGTAGAGCTTCGACTTAAGAAATGACTGGGGGTGCCCATGAACCTTTCGCACATCGAGGACAGGACTAAGACAAAAATCGGAAAAATAAGAAAAACGATTAAAATTATTTTTGTAAAAACCAAAAATTATTTATATTAAATAAAACAACTTTTATACATGATAAAAAACGTGAGGAGCATAGCGCCGACGCTGAGTACAAATAAAGCTATCGTACTTGTGAGCGTCCTGGAGAATGGGAGGGCGAGCGATGCAGAGCTTATTGAGCCGCTGAAAGTGAAGAGCGCAACTGCTGTATCGTACTACAGGAAAGACCTGGAAAACCAGGGAATAATCAAGGGGTACACAGCTATAGTGGACTGGAGGAAGCTCGGCTATCCAACTGAGTTTATAGTTCTCCTCGAGGGAGAAAGCACAGAGGCGAACGTGGACATAGACAAGGAATTTACCGCTTCTCTTGAGGAGTACTCGAAGAAAAAAGGAGAAGTATTCGTACTGCCGAGCGGAAACGGCAGGGTAATTATAAGCGATATTCTGGCATGCTTCGGAGAGAGGCCGCTGACCGTAATACTCGGGCACGCCACCTCTGACCAAGATGCCATCGTCTATTCCCGCTACTATGTTGCAGAGAAATTCACCAATGCCAAAACCACCTTCCTGCTGGTGAAGGGCAGAGGAATTCAAAACTTCTTCATTCAGAAAGATTACATAGACTTCATGAAGGGCTCTTTCAAAGAAGATAAGACAATCCAGCTCCCGGAAGAATTCAAAAAGCGCTTTCCTTCTCTGGCTAAACCGAAAACTAAGAAATAATCACTCGAGCTCCAGCTCTTCCCTCCCAAACACTGTGAATTTGTCTTTCAGGTATAAAATCGGGAAGTACTGCGTGTCATGGTTTGTCGCCCGCATTTTTACAATTCCTATGTAGCGCTCCAGCGAGCTCAGTATCCCTCCTTTTTTCTCGAAATCCAGATGAATTATGTTGTCTGCGAGGAATTCTTCGACTCCGTGGTGGCTGAATCCAGCCTTTCCCGGCGAAATCTCAGAGACCAGGAGGCAGGTCATTCCTGTTTCTCGCAGAGTTTTGAACAAATGATATATCTCCCTTCTCGGATTCTCGATATTCGTCAGGGAGTAAAGCGCATTCAGGGAGTCGATTACCAGTAATTCGCAACCCCTTTCTTTCCCTGCACTTTTGACGAAGCCGCCCACTCTTTGAATCCAGTTCGTGTCTGGCTTTCTTTCTATCTTTTTCATCATCGTATCGAAATCCACTATCTCGACAGCCTCGATCTCCCTCATTTTCAGCTTTTCCATCTGCTGCCTCAAACTCTTGATTTCCTGCTCCAGCGTTACGTAGAATCCTTTTATACCATCCTTGACCGCGTTGTTGTGCAGGATGCTGTATGCAAGCGAGGACTTCATCGTGCCTGGAGTGCCGCATATCAGCGAAATGCTGCCTTTCGGTATGCCCCCTTCGATGTGCCCATCCAAACCATGAACATAGGTTTTTATCCGCTCTATTTCCATGCTGCTCCCCATGCTATAAAATTAAGCAAGACTGCATAAATACCTTTCGACAGAGATTGACGTAGGGGTCAGGAATCCAATATGTTTGACCCCTACGTCCGTGTACTAGCCCAAAGGTATTTATAACCGCACCGAGACTAATAATATCATGCCGCAAGGCGAATTTAAAAGGATATGGAAAAGGAAGGAAGCAGACGAGACTGCACTGTGGAATATCCTGATGAATATAATACTCATGCTGCTGGCGGCGGTAGCGGTTATCTTACAGAGGGGCGGGTAATTTTTTTCTTAATCCTCCGGGCATCAGGTACTGTCAAGTTAAATGTCTCGTTTCTATGCTCTGCTACTAAAATTAAAACAATAAAGCATAACATACTCTTGCAAAAGGGAGAAAAAGAATACAGCATGGGAACATAATCGAAGCAATTTACAAGTACTACTCGATTGTGTATGAGGAAGTTAAAGGCAAAGACGTTAGGAAAATCTATCCTATTACTGTGAAGGTGATGGTATGAAAGAGGAAAAAGTGTTGCCTTATCCATGCAGATGCGGCGGCAGGCTAGTGAAGGTACCAATGCACGTCGAATATTTCGGCATTGACTTTGGGATTAGGGAAGGACATATGTGTACAAAGTGCGGCGATGAATATCTGACAGACGAGATATGGCAGGAGATAGAAGACAAGGCAAAAGGGCTCGAATTTTTGGCATTGAGAGAAAAGTGAAGATAAGGAAATCCGGGAACTCGCTTGTCGTTACCATACCTCCTGAAATCGCAAAATACGCCGGCATAAAAAAAGAGAGTCTTGTAAGCCTGATGCCAACAGGGAAGGGGAAGATAGAGATCGAAGTAGCAGGATAATAAATATGCCGCATAATTAAGCGAAAATGTAGGTAGTTAAATTTTAATTTGACACGTCAAAGCATCGAATAGAAAGATATAAATGGGCACCTTCTTTCATCAAATAAGTTAATATTAACCATTAAGGTTAATTAAGAGAGGTAAAATGATTGAGTGCGATGTTCTGGTGGTCGGGGCTGGGCCTGCTGGTTCTGTTGCTGCTCTCTACTGCTCAAAACACGGTTTGGATGCTGTACTCATAGAAAAAAGCGAAAAAGTCGGTGCTCACACAAATACAAGAATCGACACCTCTCCTGATTTTGAACTCACAGATATCATAAACGAATTACGACTTAAGACAGAAGGCGTAGCATACACATCGAGATGGTACTCCCCGCTTGGAAGATCTTTTACTTTAAATTCAAAAATAGGAGAGTATTATTTTAAGCGAGGCCCGGAGCCTGATTCATTTGAATGTTCCACTGTTAAGAAAACCGTAAAACATGATTGTAAACTTTTTTTAAATACAGTAATCAAAAAAATTGATAAGAAAGAAGGAAAATTCCACAAAGCTATGGCGATACAAGACAGGGAGGAAATTGTAATTAAACCAAAAATAATTATCGCCGCAGATGGAGGAAATTCTTTTTTTCACAAATACCTAAATGAAAAAATTAAAAAAGAAGCCAGGGTGGGCTACGGCGTAACTGGAAAAAAATTTGGAGAGCCAAACATATCGGAAATTTACTTCGACGCAGAACTAGCCCCGGGAGGTTATTTTTATACTGTAACTTGTCCCAGCGGTGTTTCGTCGGCGGCAATTATATTAAATCGCAATAAAATAGAGAAATCTCCGAAAAAATATTTTGAGAAATTTATATCAAAAAATCAAAAATTGGCTGACAGGATTAAATTGATTACCAATACTTTTGCTGGAGAG
>JACRDW010000004.1 GCA_016212785.1 Methanobacteriota archaeon
AGAATTTATTAAAGAAACATCTAAAAAATATTCAGAAAATTTTAAAGTTGTTTCCTTCGGAGGGGGAAAAGACAGCGTTGCTGTTTCATTTCTCGTAAAGAAAGCTCTTCGAGATATACCTCTTTTCTTCGCTGACACGACACTTGAGTATCCAGAAACTTATGAATTCATAGAAAGATTTGCACATAAATATGATTTTGAGCTTGTTAGGGATGATAATGGTAATTTCTACAGGTCTGATCAGGATTTCTTTGAGCTCTGCAAAAAGCTTGGACCTCCAAGCATTAGGTACAGGTGGTGTTGCTATGTTTTCAAAGCATATTCTGTGAATAAGTTCTATGAAAATCTTTTCATCGAGGTTAAAGTCTCGGAGCCTAATGGCTACCCCCCCAGAAGATACGCCTCGTATGCTTTGTCCAGCTTCTTAATGCTGAGAGGGGTCTTCTCTATTATCCCCGCAAATCTCCGAGTGCTGTTCTTAGGCCTCAATGTTATCACATTTTCCCTGATCTCTACCTCTGGCTCGCCCTCTATACCAGCCTTCCGGAGCAGCTCTTTTGAAATTAGAATACCTTTTTTCACGGTTTCCATGACTTCACCTTCTTTATATCTCGAGCCTTAACCAATATAAACATTTTCCACTTTTATACCCGCTGCCTTTCCTTCAAAAATCACGTCCGACAAGTCCTCTATCTCCTTCCTCGTCTTGTACTCCCTCCTCCCTTCAACCTGATGCTCAAACCTTACGGTTATAATAAAAAACATCAAAATCCCTGCGGAAATCTACTAGGCGAGCTCGCTTCAAGCTAGTCGAAGCCTAGGGCGGCTTTGAGCCAAGGGCTGCGGATTACTTTTCTCGTGCTCTCGGCAAACGCAGATATATGCATGAGTACTGCTCTTTTTTCGGCGATAAAAAATGAAGTTCTGCATTATTTGCGGGGGATTGCTCTTTCAGAACAGCGATGGCATGGAGTGCTCCACCTGCGGGAGGATTTATTCTGGAATTCTTATTTCAGAAAGCACAGAAGAGGACGAAGATTTCGTTACCACCGAGCTGAGCGTGAGTATAGAGTCAATAATCATGAGAGAGCTGAAGAGCCCGGAGAGGCTTGAAGCGCAGGTTGAAATACCGAGGGAGAAAGAGGAAGTGCTGCCTGAGGACTGGAAGAAGCAGAGGGTAGTAATTGCCGAAGCGTTGGTGTAGCCATTTAAGGAGGTTGTGATATGGAGTTAGATGATTTACCTGGAGTTGGAGAGACGACTGCTGAAAAGCTGAGAGAAGGAGGATTCGGTACTGTAGAAGCAATCGCAGTTGCAAGTGCCGGAGACCTCAAAGATGCAGCGGGTGTGGGAGAGAGCGCTGCCGAGAAAATAATCGAGGCTGCCAGAAGCTCGATAAAGATGGGCTTCATGACGGGCAGCGAGGTGCTGGAAAAGCGCAGGAGCATGAAGAAGATAACCACTGGTAGCAGCCACCTGAACGTGCTGCTGGGCGGAGGAATAGAAACGCAGGCGATTACAGAATTCTTCGGAGAGTTCGGGAGCGGGAAAACGCAGCTGTGCCACCAGCTCGCAGTAAATGTGCAGATGCCCGAGGACAGCGGCGGACTGGGAAAAAATGCCATCTACATAGATACTGAGAACACGTTCAGGCCAGAGAGAATAATACAGATGTCAGAGCCCCTGGGGTTGGAGGAGGAGATAACGCTGGACAACCTAGTCGTTGCAAGGGCGTATAATAGCGACCACCAGGTGCTCGCAGTTGAAAAGCTGAACGGGATGATAAAGGAGAAGGGCATTGGTCTAATCGTTGTGGATTCTTTGACCTCGCACTTCAGGAGCGATTACACAGGTAGGGGAGAGCTCGCTGAGAGGCAGCAGAAGTTGAATCGCCACATGCACGCCCTGCTGAAGCTTGCCGAAATGCACAACTTAGCAGTAGTTGTTACAAATCAGGTGATGGCGAGACCTGACTTCTTCTTCGGAGACCCGACCGCTCCGATTGGCGGGCATGTCGTAGGGCATGCTTCGACGTTCAGGATTTATCTGCGAAAGGCAAAGGGAGGCAAGCGCATGGCAAGGCTTATTGACTCGCCGAACATGCCAGAGGGAGAGGCGTTGTTTGCAGTAATGAAAGAGGGCGTGAAGGATTGAGGCTGATAGAAAAATGCAGTCCTGGAAAAGGTTTGAGTACAGGGTGAGAGATTTCTTTTTGAAGAGGGGCTTTCGTTCTTTCAGAGTTCCGATTAGCGGGACTTCCCAGGCAATGAAGGGGGACGTTACCGCTGAAAAGGGAAAGCTGAAGTTTTTAGTGGATGCGAAGTCAACAGTAGCTAAGGAAGAGATAAGAATCGAAAGAGAAAGCCTTGAAAAGATTAAAGTTGAGGCAAAGCGCAGCGAGATTTCAGTTCTGGTTTTCTCCTTCAAGCTGCACCACAAGCTTTACGGAGTCGTTGATGGGCAGCTACTTTCTAACTCTGGAATCGAGCTTGTCGAGAAAGCGACCTGGGCAGAAGATTCTATCGGAATAAAAAGAGAAGATGTAGATAAAGCTCTCAAAGAGGGAAAGGGAATCTGGTTCAGCTTCAACAATTCCGACAGGAAGCTGGCATGCGCACCGTCTTCCTTGCGGAAGGGCAGGAAGAGCTATGCCGCAGTCGAGCTCGGGGAGCTGGTTGATTTTCTTGAGCGCACAAACCGGGCTTTACCCAAAAATTATTAGCTCCGCTGTGCTATTTATTATTATGCAAAAATCTCAGTCCACGCTGTTTGATTTTTCAGAAGAATTGAGAAAACGGGTCGAGGACTCTAGAATATTTCAAGTCAGAGAAGGTTACATATCGCACTCGCTGATTAAAGAAGAGGCAATAGAAGCAAGGGAATTTCAGATAAACATTGCAGAGAAAGCGGTGGGCGGTAATCTCATGGCAGTCCTGCCGACCGGCTTGGGCAAGACGATTATTGCAGCGCTGGCTGCTGCTGAGCGCCTGCTCAGGCACGAGGGCAGGGTGCTCTTTCTTGCACCTACAAAGCCTCTGGTAAACCAGCACCTGGAGACGTTTCGAAGGCTGCTGAAAATTGAAGAAATGGCAGCCTTTACAGGGAGCGTGAGCGCAAGAAAAAGAGGTGAGCAGTGGAATAGTACGGAGGTAATATTTTCAACGCCGCAGGTGATAAAGAACGACGTAGAAAAGGGGAGATATTCCCTGGAGAACATCATTCTGATAATCTTCGACGAGGCGCACCGCAGCATTGGCAAATACGCATATGTGGAGATTGCTAAGAAATACGTCGAGCAGGGTGAAAGCCCGCTCATCCTGGCTCTCACCGCCTCCCCTGGAGGAAAGAGGAAGAGGATACAGGAAGTGCTGGACAATCTGCACATACGAAGCGTGGAGGCGAGGAGCAGGAGCGACGCAGACGTTGTGGAATACGTGAAGGAGATAAGGATAGAGTCAGAAGAGGTCAGGCTGAATGAAAAGATGGTCGAGATTCAGAAGCTGCTCGAAGCACTGCTCTTCGAGAAAATAGATAAGCTGCATAAAATGGGCTTTTTGATGTATAAGAAAAGGCAGTACGTTTCGAAGAAGGACATAATAACGACAGGCGAGCTGATAAGGCAGAGGATGGGCAGGGGGAGAAGGAGCTATCTTTTCGGCGCTGTGCACAACCAGGCGATAGCTGTTCATGCGTATCACTGCCTTGAGCTTCTTGAAACGCAGGGAGTCAAACCTTTAGAAGACTACCTCGGCAGGCTTTTTGAAAAGAAAGAGCTGAGCAGGTCTTTAATGTCGTGCTTATCTATGTAGTCAAAATCTTTGTGGGAAAGCTCTGCTAATATGCGTAGCACCTGCGCACATCTTATAAGTCTGGCTTTCCCAAGCTTCTTTCCCCCCAGCCTATCGTGCAGTCATTCAGGAATTCTTTTATCAGTATTTTGTTTCTCTCGCTTGTAGAGCTTTCCTCTAGGGTTTTTAAGCTACTTTTATACTTCTTCTCATGCTCGTATAACTCAATTTCAGCCATGCCCCCACCTCCCGATAGGAATTAAATAAAAACTGCGATTGTGGCTGAATAGTGAATAGTGAGCACCCAGACCGAGCCTTGAAAAAAATGAATAGTGGTTGAATAGTGCTAAAGGTAGAATTACAGTAAATTTTGCAGAAAAGGAGTTGAACTTTTTAGAATAGCGTCGGGGACGGGATTTGAACCCGTGCGGTCAAAAGACCATCAGCTTAGCAGGCTGACGCCATACCAGGCTTGGCTACCCCGACATTACCGCAGGCAGCTTGCCTTGCTTACGCTTCAGTAATAATTATAACATTATAA
>JACRDW010000130.1 GCA_016212785.1 Methanobacteriota archaeon
GGCTTAAATTTAAATGCATGGAGAGTTGGCTTACGCTGGTGCTTATTTTATTGAGCATAGCCGGTGGTATTGCTTACGCAATTACTGCTTCAGAGTACGATGTGATAATCGTAAGGAGCGACCTTCCTTTTGACTGGACCCTTGCTCAGGCATACTCTAACAAGTTCGGCATACCTATCGTGGATACCCGGCCGGACCGTTTGGATGAAGACGCAAAAAAACAGCTCTACGGCTACAGGCAGTTCGGATTTCAAAGGGCAATTATAATAGGCGGCGAGAAGGCTGTTTCCTTGGAAATACAGAGCGAGATAGAGGGCATTGGCTTCGTGGCGCACAGATTCGGCGAGGCTGACAGGCACGGAACTTCTGCAAGGCTTGCAATAGTTCTCTATCCAGACTCGAAAGGCGCAGTATTGGTCAACGGAGAAGACTACGGCGGCTTGCTCGCTGCAAGAAAGGCTTCAGCAGAGACCGGAAACCCGATTCTATTCATAAAGAGAGAAGAAGTTCCAGGCAGCGTCCTGGATGCCCTGAGGAAAATAGGCACGAAAAAAATATTGCTGATAAACTACGAGCTGTCTGAAAATGTCAAGAAATTTTTAATTTCTGAAGGATATGAAGTTGAGATGCTCAGCGCATCTTCAGATATTTTGAAACCTAAGTTAGATGTAAAGTACGTTTACCTGATTTTTGGAGCGCTTCTGGGAGTTCTCAGCATTCTTGGGCTGCATAGATTCAGAAAGTACAAAGAAAAGGTTCCATATACCCTGCTGACAGCAGACGAGGAGAAGGTAGTGAAGGTAATCATAGACAACGGAGGGGAAATGACCCAGGACTTGCTGCCAGAAAAAACTGATTTTTCAAGACCGAAGATAAGCAGAATAATCGCTGACCTTGTCGGAAGGGACATAATCTCTAAGGAGCAGTATGGGAGAACACAGAAGCTAAAAATAAAAAAAGAGTTCTACGAAGACAGAAAAAAATAAAATAACGCTAAAAATTTCCTAAGAAAACGTTAGAAATGATTGTAAACGATATTAATTAGATTTAGAGCGTTATTGAAACCATGACTTCTTGTAGAAAAATCATTTCATTGGAAAGGTTAAAATACCCGAGACCGATATGCTTTTTCCATGCATAATCTGAGCATAGGTGTCATAGGTCTGGGCTACGTCGGTCTGCCCATGGCTGCGCTTTTCGCAGATAGGGGCTACAAGGTAAGAGGAGCAGATATCAACTCAGAGATAGTTGAAAAAATAAACACGGGAAGGGTTGAGATAAATGAGAGCGGCGTGGCAGAGCTGGTAAGAAAGGTTGTCAGCCTCGGGCGGTTTTCTGCCACGACCAACGTGGCGGAAGTCGTGAGGGGGAGCGACGTTATTATCATCATTGTCCAGACTCCGGTGGACAGAGAAGGAATACCTGACCTCAGGGCGCTCGAAAATGCCTGCAGGACAGTAGCCCAGAATCTGAGCAAGAGAAAGCTGGTTATCATCGAAAGCACCATTCCCCCCGGAGCTACGGAAAGAATAATAACCCCTATCCTGGAATCAGGCAGCCTTAAAGCAGGAAGTGATTTTTACCTCGCCTATTCTCCGGAGAGAGCAATTCCTACAAAGACTTTAGAAGAAATTCAGACGAACTCTAGGATAATTGGGGGAGTTAACAAAGAAAGCGCAGAAGCAGCAAAGGAGCTCTACAGCAACATTACCAGAGGAGAGCTAATAACAAGCGACATCCGAACAGTCGAAGTCGTAAAGCTGATTGAAAATACTTACAGGGACGTGAATATCGCTCTGGCTAATGAAATCGCTCTGCTGTGCGAGAAACTCGGAGTAGATGCCCTCAAGGCGATAGAAATAGCGAACAGGCATCCGAGAGTGCATCTGCACTTTCCGGGAGCAGGCGTGGGCGGGCACTGCATACCAAAAGACCCGCACTTTTTGATTCACAGGGCAGAGGAGCTCGGCATCGAGCTGAAGGTCATAAAGGTTGCGAGAGAGGTTAACGAGAGCATGCCGCAGCATATTCTGGAGCTGGTTAAAAAAGCACTGCAAAATGTAAATAAAACCATAGAGAATTCAAAAATTTCAATTCTGGGGATAGCGTACAAGGGGAATACAGACGATGTGAGGGGAACTCCTTCTAAGAAAATAATTGAAGAGCTGCTGCAAGCGAACTGCGAGGTATTCTCCCACGACCCATTCGTCAGCCAGGACTTCGGAGGAAAATTTTCAAACGACTTGAGCGAAGTATTGAGAGATTCTGACTGTGTTGTAATCGTAACCGACCACGATGCGTACAAGCGCATGGACTTGAAAGAGTTTGCGAAGAGCCTGAAAAAGCCGAGCGTCATCGTCGACGGCAGAAGAATTTTGAATCCAGAGGAAGTCGAGAAAGAGGGCATTTCTTATTTCGGAGTAGGGCGCTGAAAAATCTATGTTTTAACACCGTTAACTTTTTAAGTATGAAAGTACGAAATTCCAACTGGTGAGAAATATGGAAGATGTGGAGATAGCGGTAATGGGCGAGAAAGGGCAAATTGTTATACCGAAGGAGATAAGGGATGAGCTTGGTCTTGGACCAAAATCCAAGTTCCTCGTCATTGGCTACAAAGATGCTTTAGTCCTGAAAAAGCTCGAGACGCCTAATCTGAGGAAAGAGTGGGAGGCAATAAAGAGAGTCGTGGACGAAAGGATTAAGAAATATGGCGAGCTGACAGACGAGGAGATAGCTGCAGAGGTACATGGA
>JACRDW010000133.1 GCA_016212785.1 Methanobacteriota archaeon
GCGGATTTAAGAAGCATAACCAAATCAAAGGATGAGCTCGACTCCGAGATAGCTATTCTCAGAACTGAGCTTGAAGGCAAAGGCGAGAAGCTCTCGGAAACTCTGTCCTTCCTAAAATCGGAGCAGGACAGGGCAGCGAGGCTGGAGAGCCAGCTCGTTGAGTTCAAGGAGAAGTATCAAAATCTGCAGCTTGCGTTTGAGGAGAAATCTAAAGAAATAAAAACCTCACAATTGCAAGTCCCGAGGTTGGAATCGGAGATTGCAAGGCTCTCTAAATTTGAGAAAGAAAATGTCGAGCTGAGAAAGGAAGTAGCAAAACTAAAGGAGGCTCTGTCTGAGACCAGAGACGTCGGAGAGCTTAAGAAAATAATTGATGAGAAAACCAGAGATATCAAAGCAGGTGAACTGCAAGTTCAAAAGTTGAGAGCTGAAATTGAAAGATTTTCCAAGTTTGAGTACGAAAATCTGGAGCTAAAAAGAGAGATTGAAAATCTCAATAGAACTCTCTTGAGCACCAAGAAAGAGCTCATGGAAACGCAGGACAAGTTTGCGGATTTAAGAAGCATAACCAAATCAAAGGATGAGCTCGACTCCGAGATAGCTATTCTCAGAACTGAGCTTGAAGGCAAAGGCGAGAAGCTCTCGGAAACTCTGTCCTTCCTAAAATCAGAGCAGGACAGGGCAGCGAGGCTGGAGAGCCAGCTCGTTGAGTTCAAGGAGAAGTATCAAAATCTGCAGCTTGCGTTTGAAGACGTGTCCAAGGAAGTGAAGACTTTACAACTGCAGGTCCAGAAGCTCGAAGGAGACCTACGCCAAAAAAATGAGCTAATCTCAGCAAAAGCTTCTGCTGTAGAAAAGCTGACAGAAAACTCTGGTGCTCTGAAAACAGAGGTAGACATCTTAAAAGAAAGCATATTTGAGAGGGACATAAAGCTTTCTGGATACGAAGAGAAAATTTCAACTTTAAACGATAGAATCGAAAAGCTGCAGGAGGAAGTAAACTCGAAAGATGAAGCGGTAAAGGCAAAGGAGCGCACAGCTTTTGAAGAATTAAGAAATTTACAGCTTCAGATTCAAAAGCTGAGAGAAGATGCGACTCAGAAAGATAAGTTGATTGCAGAGACGGAGAAGCTGAAAGCAAGCTTGTCTGAGAGGGACGGCAAAATTTCGAGTTTAGAAGCTGCACTGAGAGATTTGGACGGCAAGCTAAGGTTGCAAGAAGAGACTATCAAAGCGAAGGAAGCCATTGTTCTCGAGAAAGACCTGAAGATAAAGGCAGTGGGAGAGGAGCTGCAGGCTCAAAAAGATAAAAACATTTATTTCAACATCGGCATGGTGATTAGAAAGTACCTCATAGACTCGTTTACTCTAACGACTGCTGGCGGAGAAATAATCGGCTCTACGAGCAAAACACCGCAGGAAGATGCAGCACAGGCAAGAGCTTTGTGGTCTCAAATGAAAGTCGAAGAAGGGGAAATCAGCAGGATTGAAATCGTGGGCAGGGAGGCGAAGTACTTGCTTTTCATACCGCACGGAAGTACGCACGTACTATCTCTGCTTAAATCTGAGAAGAAGATAAGCGGCGAGATGCTGGATGCCATGGCAGAGGACTTGAAGGCAGCTCTAGGGCTATTATTCTAATTGGGGTGAGGTGCGTGATTAGGGACGTAAATTTCACATTCCTCTGGTTAATACTGCTCCTGCTTGCTTCGCTGGCAGGTACGTCCCTCTACTACCAGGACACGTACGGCGATGTGCGTGGAAAGTACACGGACGCGAAAAGCGAATTAAATAAAACTGCTTCAGAAGTCAAGGTGAAGGAAGGCGCCCTGAGCGAGGCGCTGCTGGAACTTAACATAGCAAAAGAGAGGGAAGCGGTTCTCGGCGAGAAGTACGGCGTCCTGAGAGGAGAGAAGGAAATCCTGGAAAAGGAAAAGAAAAACCTCCAGACGCAGCTGAAGGATACAGAGAGCGAACTTGCGTCGCTGAAGCTCGAGCACAGCAGACTGCGTGAGGATTTGGCAGCTCTGCAGCGTGCTCTGGCAAGTGCGCAGAACAGGATAAGTTATCTGGAAAGCCTGGCAAGCGCGTTAATCAGCCAGAACATTGAGCTGCAAGCTCAGCTGAGCGCTTGCAAGGCTGCAAGTAACCAAACTCAATAGGCAGGCTTAGAATGTACGAGTTCGTGGATAAGATAAGGGAAATAAGAAGTGCAATCTTGAGGCTCAGAGTATTTGAGACTCTGTTAGATGCAGTAGCGCTTTTCCTTTTTTTAAGCCTGATTTTTCTGCTCCTCAGAGTTAAGGTAGCCTATGCTCTTATTCCTTCCTTCGTTTACATTTTACTCAGCGCAGTTAAAAGCAGGGACGCCCTTCAAATGGTAGAGGATAGGTATCCAAATTTCAGAGAAAGGCTCAGAGCTGCGTACGACAACAGAGGAAAGGACAACATAATAATTAGAGACCTGGGAGATAAAATATCCAGGGAGATGGACAGCGTGAGATGTTCTTCCTTTCTGGAAACCAGAAAAGCGGCTGGAAAAATATTCCTCTCAATTTTCCTTGCGCTCATTATTTTATATATAAGCTTTGAGTTCGATGCCTTGCTTATTGAAAAGCCTATCAGAAAACCTATCAGCACGTCGGAAAAAGTTCGGGCGGGCGTTAGTAAAGTCGGCGTAGGCGAGGCTCCAGAGGCAGGGGTTTTTGGCGAGGGTGCTCGAGACATATTCGGAGCGCCCTCGATAGCAAAAATCGAGGGCGAAAAGTTGCGCCTGGAGCTTTATCCCGGGGCGGGAGAAATTAAGCTCAGAGACATTAAGGAGAGAAAATTTTCAGAATCTCCGCTTCTTGCAGCAGGCGCATCGCCCGCAGAAGCATTTTCAGAGAACGTTCCGCAGGAATATGAGGAAGTTGTAAGAGTGTATTTTGAGAAATTAACAGAGGAGAGTAAATGAGCGAAGCTCAGCTTTCTTGGTCGAGAACGACTGAAGGAGTGCTCGAAAATGATAGAAGAAAAAGTGTATGCCTCTGTGAAGAAAAGTTTTGAGGTAATATTTAGTGAACTTGAAAAGGTAATCGTGGGTCAAAAATACGTCATAGAAAATCTTATGATAGCGCTGCTCTGTGAA
>JACRDW010000134.1 GCA_016212785.1 Methanobacteriota archaeon
ACGCAAAAAGAATTCTGGAGAATTCGAAAAGCAGGGAAGCGCTTGTAAAAGAGGTTGAGAAAAAAGAGGTCAGAAAGCCTGCGCCATTCCCTTTCGATCTGGGAACGCTGCAGACAGAAGCTTACAGAATTTTTGGATTCATTCCTAAAAAAACCCAGCAGATTGCGCAGACGCTGTACGAGGGCGGCTATATCTCATACCCGAGAACGTCTTCTCCGAAGCTGCCCCATGCGATAGGATATGAGAGAATCTTGCGCAGTCTAAGAGAGGCTGTAGAATTCAGAGATTATGCGGATGCGGTTCTGAAGAAGGAAATGCCGAAGCCGAGAGAAGGTCCAAAGAGCGACCCTGCGCACCCTGCAATTTATCCCACCGGCATCCTGCCGAAAGCTCTCAGCAGAGAGGCTGAAGAGCTGTACAAGCTGATAGTGCACCGCTTTTTCGCTGTTTTTGGAGAACCCTTAATTAGAGAAGCTGTTAATGTCTTATGCGAGATCGGCAGGGAGGCATTCAAATTCTCTGGAGAGACAACTGTGGAGGAGGGCTGGAACAAACTCTATCCTTACATTGCTTTCAAAGAAGTTGAAGTGCCTGCGCTAAAGACAGGGGACATTCTGCCTGTCTTAAAGCTCTACTCTTCCGAAAAGGAGACCCAGCCGCCGGCGAGGTTTAATCCTGCTTCGCTTGTAAAAGAACTGGAGAAGCGGGGCTTGGGAACAAAGGCTACGAGGGCAGAAATCATTGACACGTTATACCAGCGCGAGTATATTCGGAGAACTCAGATTGAAACTACTGAACTCGGAAACGCAGTTATTGCAGCACTTGAAGAAAATGTGCCTGCGATAATAAGCGAGGAGCTTACGAGAAGATTTGAGGAGAGACTTGAGAATATACAAAACGGCAGGGAAAGCAAGGAAAGCGTTTTAGAAGAAGCAAAAAAAGAGTTAAGCAGAATAATGAACGAGTTCAAGCAAAAGGAAAAGCTGATTGGCGAAAAGCTTGTCAAGGCTCTTGAAGAGAAGAACAGGAGAAAATATGTCGTGGGCGTGTGCAAATGCGGCGGAGACCTCAGGATAATAAAGTCCAAAGCAACTGGAAAGATTTTCATAGGATGCTCGAATTATCCAAAGTGCTCGACTTCGTATCCGCTGCCCCAGAGAGAGGGGGTCAGAACGACTGACAAAAAATGCAGCACTTGCGGTCTGCCGATGGTCAGCATACCGTTTAGAAGGAAAAGATTTCTGAGCTGCATAGACATGAACTGCAAGTCAAAATCAGCAAAACGTTTTTAAAAGTCATCGCATATAATATCTGCCATGCACATATTGACGGCAATTTTAGCGAGCGTATTCGTCGTCAGCATTATTTCTTTCATCGGAATTTTCTCCCTCTCTCTGAGAGAAGGACTGCTAGAAAGGATACTCTTTATCCTGATTGCCTTTGCCGCCGGGGCGCTGCTCGGGGCAGCGTTTCTGGATTTTATTCCGGAAGCGGTGGAGAAAAGTTATGGTGCGAATGTATTCGGCTACGTCCTCTTTGGTATTCTCTTCTTCTTCATTCTGGAGAGGTTCATTTTCTGGCGCCACTGCCATGATGGAAAATGCGACGTCCACACCTTCACCTACTTAAATCTGCTCGGCGACGGCATTCACAACTTCATAGACGGCGCAGTTATAGCAGCCGCCTTTTTGACCAGCGTTCCGCTTGGTATTGTTGCCACTGCTGCGATAATCTTCCACGAAATTCCCCAGGAAATAGGAGATTTTGGAATCCTTGTCTACGGAGGCTTCAGCAAGTTTAGAGCGTTGTTCTATAATTTTCTCTCAAGCCTGACCGCCTTTGTCGGAGCGATTTTAACCTACTTCTTTTCCTCGTATATAGAAAACTCCCTTACCTTTCTCCTGGCCCTTGCGGCAGGCGGATTCATATACATCGCAACTGCCGATCTAATGCCGGAATTGCAAAAAGAGGCAGACTTCAGGAAATCTATGGTCCAGCTTTTCTCCCTAATAGCAGGCATACTCCTCCTCTGGGTGCTCATTCTATTTTTTGAGTAAGGAAGGGTAAGTTTTATCTATGCAGGGAAGTGGCATAGTATGGGTGAAGACACGACGAAAAATAGGGTCTCGGCACGCTTGCGATAGCGAAGCGAAGGCGAGGGTGACAAAATGAGCAAAATCGTAGGGATGCTTTTCGGAGAGGTAGGCTACGGGGACTTTAACTTCCTCGTGAGCAAGGATGCCAGTTTGCAGAAGGGCGGCTACGTTAAGGTAAACCATGAGAATTACGGCTGGGTTTTGGCGCAGGTCTGCTTCATAAAGCGCTACAACGAGATGTATTCGCTAAGCGCAATTACAGGCAGCTCGCAGCCAAAGGAAGATGCAAGCGATAGAATCGTCGCAAATGCAAAGGTCATAGGCTACCTCGATGAATCTGGATTTCTAAAAACTCCAAGGATTCCATTCAAGCCCGGAGAAAAGGTCTATGAGGCAGAGGGCGCAATTATAAGAAAGTCGCTAAATCTCGGCATCAGGTCAGGGGTTTATCTCGGCCTGCTGGAAGGCCAGGAGGAGGCATCTCCGGTTTATATAAATGTAAACAAGCTGATTCAAAAGCACATCTGCGTTCTGGCAAAAACCGGCGCAGGAAAATCGTACACAGTAGGAGTTTTGATAGAGGAGCTGATTGAAAAAAGCGTGCCTGTCGTAGTAATCGACCCACACGGCGAGTACTCTGCGCTGAAGACTCCAAACTCGAATCCAAAAGAGCTTGCGCTCATGGGCAGGTACGGAATATCCCAGCAGGGATATGAGAACATCGTCGAGTATACCCCGAACCTCGGCCTGAATCCGCAGGCTGACAGGAAGCTCGCCCTGGACATAACCCAGCTTACCATAGGCAACTTTTTGGAAATGCTTCCTTCAAAACTGACAGACTCCCAGAAGGGAATACTTTTCGAGGCGTTAAAGACTGCGAGAAGCTATGGAAAATATACACTGGAAGACCTGATAAAAATAATCCATGCGCATGAGAGCAAAGCCAAGTGGAACTTAATAACCGGCCTGGAAATGCTGCGGGAGAGCAAGATATTCGAGGGAGCTCCAGTGCATCCTACAGATTTGGTTAAAAACGGCGTTGTGTCGATAATAAATCTTCGGGGCATAAGGCCTGACATTCAGGAGCTAATCGTGGCTAGACTGGGAAGTGAGATATTCAGCGACAGGAAGCAGGGCAAAGTACCGCCGCTGCTTTTCCTGCTCGAAGAGGCGCACAACTTCGCTCCTGAGCGCGGCTTTGGAGGCAGTTTATCACTGGGCATAATAAGAATCATAGCAAGCGAGGGCAGAAAATTTGGCATGGGCCTGTGCGTTGTCTCCCAGCGTCCTGCCAGAGTGGACAAGAGCGTTCTCTCGCAGTGCAATACGCAGATAATTCTGAAGGTTACCAACCCAAACGATTTGCGGGCGATAAGCCAGAGCATCGAGGGCTTCACCGCAGACCTTGAGGAGGAGATAAAACAGCTGCAGCCGGGCGTTGCACTCATAGTCGGCGACGTTGTGGAGCAGCCCATTTTCGTGAGCATAAGGGTTAAAAAATCCCGCCACGGCGGAGCTTCCGTAGAGGTTGTGAGAGAGCCGAAGGTTGTCAGAGTGCCCTCGCCGAGCGGGCTGCTGAGAAGATTGTTTTTTGGATAGTTTTTTTAAATATTTAGAGATTGTTAGTATACAGCACTTGTTCAGGAGGAAGGCGGGGGTGGCCGAGCGGTTAAGGCGGCAGACTCAAGATCTGCTGGGCGCAGGCCCGTCGGGGGTTCGAGTCCCTTCCCCCGCATTTCTCAGCACTTCGCAGCCAAGCATTTCAAACAACTTGACGTAGGGATTGTCCCTACGTCTGTCTTCTCGAATGGCTGCTCATGCCGAGACCCATTTTACGTCAACGCTTTTGCCGTGCACTCGTTCGGCATGAACGAAGGCATGAGCGCCGCTCGTACCATTCCGTCAGGAAGATGGCGTGTATGCCATCTTTCTTGCGAAATCTCGCTCTTTCAGAGCGAATGCAAAAGGGTTGGTTTAAATAACCTTTAGTTACTAAAATATTTTATCTCGTTAGGTGTTCTGAAAGTTATGCTGTTGGTGAGCTTATGGGAGAAGGCAAGAAAAAGGAAGCTGCGCTGAAAAAAGAGCTGGAAGAGAAAAATAAGTTAGCCGAAGATTATCTCTCCCGGCTGAAGTACTTGCAGGCTGACTTCGAGAATTACAGGAAAATGGCTGCGAGAGAAAAGGAAGAATTCGTAAAATTTGCAAACGAAGCTTTGATAATTAAGTTGATAGACGTTTATGAGAATCTGGAAAGAGCAATAGAAAATGGAAAAAAATCTGAGGACAAAGGAGCACTGCTTCAAGGCGTTGAGCTGACTTACAGGCAGTTAAAGGAAGTGCTTGAAAAAGAGGGTCTTGCGCAAATCAAGGCAGTCGGAGAGAAATTTGACCCGTTCAGGCATGAGGCGCTGATGCAGGAGGCGAAGGAAAATTGCGAGGACGGCACAATACTGGAGGAATTTCAAAGAGGATATACCTTGAACAACAAAGTGATACGCTACTCTAAAGTAAAAGTTAATAAAAAAGAGGTGGTTTAAATGCCGGAAAAAATCATTGGAATAGATTTGTGTACGAGCAATTCTGCCGCAGCGGTTATGCTCGGCGGCAAGCCGACAATAATTCCAAGCGCAGAAGGCACTACAGCATATGGAAAAGCCTTTCCTTCCTATGTGGCATTTA
>JACRDW010000013.1 GCA_016212785.1 Methanobacteriota archaeon
ATATAGACATTAAAAACGAGAAAATGCGCTTACAACGTCTTTTTTAACTCTTCCAAACTCGACCAGCTCTCCTACGACCAAACCTCTCAAGTCAGTGTTCCAGAAAGCCTTCTTCTCTTCCACGCTTTCTACAAACGCATCAAACGAGAACTTCATTTTGTAAATCTTCAGCTTCTTGTCAATCAAACTCCTTTCAGGTCTTACACCCCTTTTCAACAGAAACCACAGGTCATACACATCCCTTGCCTTATTCCTCGTCATGATTGCCCTGACTTTTTCTGCCATTATTTCAGTTTCGTTCATCACAAAAATATCGAAGGAGGGTATCTCCCTGTACGCTGGGAATATCATCTCTTTCCTAAGCTCTTTCGCTACCCTCTCCCTCAAACTTATGTTAAGGGAAATGAAGCACAGGCTCTCCTTGCTTCCGTCGTAGAGCGGACCTTTGAATTGCAGCCTCACGTTGATTTCGTTCCTGTATTTTTCAACCTCTGCTTTTCCCCCTACCCCTATCAAGCTCAGCGATCTCATAGTCTTGTTCAAGAACTTCGTCAAGTCGAATCTCCGTTTATGCAGCGTGAAGTCCAAATCCTCGCTGAATCGATTCAAGTTGTAAATTTTATAGAGCGCGGTGCCGCCCTTGAGTATCAGCAAATCCCCAAACTCTGTGTAGATATAAAAAAGCAGCAACTCAAGCAAGTAGTCCGTCTCAGCATTTTCCACAGATAACCTCTTTGCATCTGCTATTCTTTTCAGCTCATCTTTTTTAATCACAAAATCACACCTTCACATTTTCTATAATTCTCCATTTATCATTGAATTTCCCTCTTGGCGGAAGATTGTACTCCAGCGGTGTGTACGGATGATAAATGTATTTTCTCAACTTGTCTCGATAATCAAAGCCCAGTTTGTCGAGGAGAAAACCCAACCTCTTAATCAGCGCTTTATTCCCTGTTTTGATAGCGTAAGCCAGAAGCCTGCTAATGTTAAGAGTTCGCAGATTGCTTTTCAGAATGGAGAATATCTCAGAAACCGATATTTTTCTAAACAAGAGTCCGTCTATGATGCTTTTTTCAGGCTCTGCAATGAATATTTCAAATCCCCTAAAGTCAATTTTCTTGAACCCGAAGAAGTATTTTGGTTTTGTGAGAACAAACACTATCTTTGTGTTCGAGAAGCTTATTTCCTTCCTTCTTTTTTTCCTCGCTGTAACAACCCAAACTGATTGTGGTATTTGCTCGGTGAGATTGTAGAACCTTATTGCACTCCACATTGATATATAGGATGGCCAGACTATTCGAGAAGCAATTAAAAATGCATCTTTATGAACTGTGTATTTATTTCTTTCTATTTGAAAAACATTCCCAGACTTTCTTAGCCTGTGTAAAAACAGACGAGTGTACGGAACATCTTTCTTGATTATACCTCTAACTGCATTCATGTCAAACATTATACGCTTCTCAAGATCCTTCAATACAGAGGCTGTTTTCATGAGAATTAATTGTGTAAATATATATTTAAACTTTGTGCCACGAAAATTATCAAAAATGATAACTAGAAGGTTATAGATTTAATATAATATTTCAGTAAATAAACCCAGCCAGCATATTCTTCTCATACCACTCAGGCGAATACTCCTTCAAAACACGGAGCATGTTCTCAACGTTTCTTTTAAACTCCTCATCGCCTTCTATTCTCAACTCAGGAGTAAATCTTTTCTTAGGAGTAGGCTTGGGGGTCTCACGACCAAGATACTTGCCGATATCAACGCAACCAGTAACACCGACAGCACCAGCAGCAACCAAACCTTTGACGAACTCCCTTCTGGTCAGGTACAGACGCTCGGACAATTCTCTCATATTAACTACTTATCCGTAACAGTATTTAAGCTTAAAATATAGACATTAAAAACTACAACTTTTCCAGCATCTCTGCCACTGAGACTATTTTGATTCCCTTATATCTCCCCAGATTCAAAATATGTTTATCTCCAGAAACTATGTACTTCGCTCCACCTGCGATAGCGCACTCCAAAATCTTATTGTCATCCAGGTCTTCCTTCACAACCTTTAGCTTAATTTTTGGGTTAACAATTTGGGAAAAACTTGAAATCTTTTGAATTGTAGTATTAATCTCTCTTTTCGTAAATCCTATTCTTGGCTCTGCAAGCACTTTCCTAAACTCTTCGATAATCTGGCGAGATAAAACAATCCGAACTTTACCGAGTTCGCCATTCTTCAAGAGCTGGAAGGGCTTCCCGTTTCTGAGTATGACTGCGGATACGAGAACGTTCGTATCAAGTACTATCTTCATCTACTCCGCCTTTCTCTTCCTAACTGTTTTTATTGCTTCTTCCACATCCTTTTCAGTTAGTTTCTTCCTTTCAGCCTTTCTCCACATAGGTTCCAATACGCTTTCTAAACTCTTCTCAAACACATTCATTTCTATTTTCTTTAAGAGAAGGTTCTTGTTCTTGCTTATAACCAACAGCTTATCTCCTTCCCTCACGCTCAATTCTCTCATAATGTCCTTTGGGATAACAATCTGCCCCCTCGAAGAGACCTTCACCATACTTACTCCCATTTCTATCACCAAGATTAATCTTGTTTTCTAGATATATAAAGCTTATCTTTTTCAACGAATATTAAAAATACCTTCCAAAATCAAGACAGCTGGTAGCAAGAACGGTAACGCTTATACCAACGGCTTTCAAAAACTCCCTTCTCGTTAAGTACAATTGTTCGGATAATTCTCTCATATTAACTACTTACTCGTAACAGTATTTAAGCTTAAAATATGCACGTATCAGAGCATCCTTCCATATCTCAAGTTACTCGTGCAGGAAGCACGCAACGAAATGCCCCTTTGATACTTCTGTGAGCGCAGGCTCTTCTTTCCCGCACTTTTCAAAAGCGCTGCTGCACCTCGGGTGAAACCGGCAGCCTCGCTGAAAACCTCCCGCCAGTGCCGCATTCCTGCCGGGAGTCGTTCTCTTTCTCCTCACTTCTGGGTCCGGGACAGGAATCGCAGAGAGCAGGGTCTGCGTATAGGGGTGCAGCGGATTCTCAAAAAGCTCCTTTTTTTCGCAGAGCTCTACAAACTTTCCGAGATACATAACAGCGACGCCGTCAGATACGTGCTCTATGACCGAGAGGTCGTGGGATATAAAGAGATACGTCAGCCCAAGCTCATTTTGAAGCTCGGTTATTAGGTTCAGTATCTGCGCCTGCACAGAAACGTCGAGGGCAGAGGTGGGCTCATCGAGCACAACGAACTTTGGATTAAGTATGAGCGCCCTCGCAATCGCAATTCTCTGCTTCTGCCCTCCGCTGAATTCGTGAGGGTAGCGAGCCAGGTGCTCCTGCTTCAGCCCGACTTTTTCAACGAGTTTCTTTACCTTTTCTCCATCCGGCAAGCCAAAGTTCTCCAGAGGCTCGCTGACTATCTCTGCAACGCTCAGCCTGGGATTCAGCGAGGCAAACGGGTCCTGAAAAACAATCTGCATATTCCTGCGGAGCTCTCTCACTTCGTTTTTTCCCAGCTCCAGAATATTTCTGTCCTCGAATAAAATCTCCCCGGAAGTCGGCTCCACGAGCCTGAGCAAAAGCCTGCCCAGCGTAGTTTTTCCGCACCCGGACTCTCCGACCAGACCCAGAGTTTCGCCGCTCTCGATGCTAAACGAAACTCCATCAACCGCTTTGGAGTAGCCAATGGTTTTAAGCAGAATTCCTGCCCTAATCGGGAAATATTTTTTTAAATTTCTAATCTGCATCATACAAATGGCACGCTACCCTGTGTTCTTCTATTTCCTTTTCCACTGGCACTTTCTCCGAGCATACTGGCATTGCATGCTCGCACCTCGGATGAAATTTACACCCTGCGGGCGGAGCAGTCAGGTCGGGCACGGAGCCGCTTATTACCTCCAGCCTTTCAACCTCTCTATGCAGCTTTGGTATTGCGTTCATAAGAGCCATAGTGTAGGGGTGTTTTGGGTGCTTGAATATTGCGTTTACGTCCGCTGATTCAACAATATTTCCGGCGTACATGATTGCAACCCTGTCGCACAGCTCAGCAACCACGCCAAGATTGTGAGTTATGAGCAGCACAGAGGATTGGAATTTTTGCATCAGCTCCTTAAGCAGCTCCAGAATTTGTGCCTGTATCGTTACGTCCAGTGCAGTCGTAGGCTCGTCTGCTATGAGTAATCTGGGCGCGCAGGACAGCGCTATTGCTATCATTGCCCGCTGGCGCATGCCGCCGCTGAGCTCGTGCGGATACTGGTTGAGAATTTTTTCAGGCGACGGAAGGTTTACTAGTTTTAGAATCTCCGCGGCTCTGCGCAGGGCTTCCTTTTTGTCCAGCTTCTGATGCAGTCTGAGCACCTCGGTAAGCTGGTCTCCTATCGTGTATACGGGATTCAGGGAAGTAAGCGGGTCCTGGAATATCATTGCAATCTCCCTGCCCCTTATTCTCCGCATCTCTTCCTCGCTTTTTCTCAGTAGGTCTTCACGGTTGTAGAAAACCTCGCCGGCGATTATCCTTCCTGGTTCCTGAATCAGCCTCATTATCGAGAGTGCCGTGACAGTTTTTCCGCATCCAGTCTCGCCGACCAGGCCGAGAGTTTCGCCTTCTCCTATGCTCAGGCTTACGCCGTCCACAGCTCTAACGACGCCCTCCTCTGTGAAAAAGTAAGTTTTTAGGTTATTTAGCCGCAGCATTACCTCACTCCCCGCAGTCTCGGGTCAAGCGCATCCCGCAGCCCATCGCCAATGAAGTTGAAAGAGAGCACTGTAAGGAAGATGGCAATTCCAGGAAAAACTGCAATCCACCACGCAGTGTTGAGGTACTTCTGCCCGTCTGTCAGCATGTTTCCCCACGATGCCGTCGGCGGCTGGACTCCCAGTCCCAGAAAGCTTAACCCTGCTTCCAGAAGGATAGCCCCTGCCAGAAAAAGCGTGGCGTCCACGATTATCGGAGCCATCGCATTCGGCAGCACATGCCGGAAGATTATTCTTGCATCGCTTGCCCCAGCTGCTTTCGCAGCTTCCACAAAAACCTGCTCTCTAAGAGAGAGAAACTGACCCCTGACTATCCTTGCAGTTCCTGCCCAGCTCAGGATTCCTATCAGGACCATCACCTTGAATAAACCGGGACCGAAGACCGCGACCATGGCTATGAGAAGAACCATGCCGGGAATGCTCATCCAGATGTCCACTATTCTCATCGCAACCTGGTCAACCATGCCGCCGTAGTAACCAGAAACCGAGCCGATTGCTATTCCTATGCAGAGCGCAATCGCCACTGCCACAAAGCCCACGCTCAGAGATATTCGAGCGGCATAAACTACTCTGCTCAGCACGTCTCTCCCCAGGTCGTCTGTTCCAAAAGGATGCTCAAGGCTCGGGGGCTGATTCTCTGAACTTATCACAGAAATTCTGTATGCAGCAATGTAGTAAACATTGCTGTATAAATTCAGCGGTTCTGCGTCGCTTATCCCTGCTTTTCTCAGGCTCTGCTCCAGCTTTCTTATTTCGCTCTTGTCTTCGATTAAAATTTTTTTATTTGGATTTGAAAGAGCTTTTTGCAGGTTTGGAAATTCGTCAAGCTTTGACTCTTTTCCCTGCTCTTTTACAGCCTCGACCAAGTAAAATTTCTCTCCTATCCTCACGTCATTTGGGTCAGGCAGCAGGTGGTAGTTGCTCCATGTATTGAGGAAAGAAAAGCCTGCGAGGGCATAGAACAGCAGGAGCGTTGCGGCTGCGAAAATCGCTCTCTTATTCTTCTTGAACACTCTCCATCTCACGCTTTTGAACATGTCAATCGTACCTTATCCTCGGGTCGACGTATGCGTACGCTACGTCTGCTATCAGGTTTCCAATAACCACGAGGATTCCGAACAGCAGCACGAGAGCCATCATAACAGGGTAGTCTCTCCCGAAAACCGCGCTTACCGCAAGCCTGCCCATTCCGGGCCATCCGCACACGGTTTCTACAAGAACTGCGCCGCTCAACAGCCCGGGAAGAGACATTCCCAGTATGGTTACCAGAGGCAGCAGTGCGTTTTTCAGCGCGTGCTTGTAGATTACGGTTCTCTCGCTCAGACCCCTCGCCCTTGCCGCAGTTATGTAGTCCTGCCGTAAAACTTCAAGCATGCTTGCCCTCACGAAGCGCGCTATCCCCGCCATTCCGGCAGTGCCGAGAACGAAAGCCGGGATTATCAAGTGCCTCAGGTAATCGAATATCGTCGGAGCAGTTATTCTGGGGTCGATAATTCCAGAGGAAGGCAGCCAGCCAAGCTTTACAGAAAAGAGTAGGATTAGCATCAGCGCGAGCCAGAAGTTTGGAAGAGATATACCAGCAAACGCTCCAACCGTTGCGAGGTGGTCGAAGAGCGAGTACTGCCTCACTGCGCTTAAAACGCCAACGGGAATCGCAACGACTATCGAAAGAATTAAAGCGCTTATGGTCAGCTCGAGCGTGGGCAGAATTCTGGCAGCCACAAGCTCGTTGACCTGCATCCCGAGTATCAGTCCGACTGAAATTCCGAGGTCGCCCTGCAGGATTCTGGAGAGCCATTTGAAGTACTGTACGTAAATCGGCTTGTCCAGACCAAGATTTGCATTCACCCTTGCAACCGCTTCGGGGTCTAAAGCCTTTGGACCGAGCAAAACAGAGGCAGGGCTGCCGGGGGCGAGGTGAATTATCGAGAAGGAGATTATCGAGATTCCAAGGACCAGCGGAATCATTACAATAATCCTTCTAAGCACATAGCTTAGCATTGACATTGCCTCACCTGCACTACCTCTTTATGTACCACCTGTCCACGTTCCAGAGTATTCCTATCGGAGTGCCGAAAATTCCTGTATCCGAGTCGAATTTCTTGTTAACCCCGACCACTGCTTTGGTGTAGTACAGGAACAGGTAGGGGTTGTCTTTTGCTACCTCTTCCTGGAAATCCCGGTAGAGAGCCTTTCTGTCCTCTTTCCTGCACCCGTGCACGACAAGTGCTTCGTCCAGGATTTTATTGACAGCAGGATTGTGATAGGAAATGAAGTTGAAATCTTTGGCTTTCTCTGAATGCCAGATGCTCGATGCGTCCGGGTCGACTCCGAGACTCCAGCCGAGGATTATAGCATCAAAGTTCTTTGAGCTCACTTTGTCCACAAAGGTGGGCCACTCGAGGTACTGCACCCTCACGTCTATGCCCACTTTTTTCAGCCTGTCCTGTATTATGACTGCAATTTTCTCCCTCTGCTTGTTTCCCTTGTTGGTCATCAGAGTGAAGCTGAAATCCCTGCCGTTTTTATCAATTATTCCATTGCGGTTCTCGTCCTTTAAGCCTGCTTCAGCCAAGAGCTTTTTTGCAAGCTCAACATCGTGAGCAGGGGTTTTAATGTTAGGATTAAAAGCCCAGGATATGGGCGCCATTGGTACGTTTGCTTCTCTTCCAAAGCCGAGGAACACCTCGTCTATGATGTTCTTCTTGTCGACGGCGTGCAGGATTGCCCCCCTTACCTTTGGGTCCCGGAAAAACTCGTGATTCAGGTTGTAGCCCATGTAGCCGTAGGCGAGAGTATCGTACTCGTAGACGCTGATGTGCTGCGCTGCTTTAAACCTCGCCACCTGGTCGAACTCTATCCCTGTAACGTCAACCTCGCCGGTGAAGAGCTGCTCGGTTAAAACTGTGTTGTCAGGTACTACTTTGTAGATTATCCGGTCGAGGTAGGGCCTGCCGCGGTAGTACTCGTCGAAGGCTGTTACGACAATCTTGTCGTCCGGTATCCATTCCTTGAATTTGAAAGGACCTGAACCGACGGGCTTAACGTTGAAAGGGGCGGTATTAACGTCTATGCCGGCGAAAAGGTGAGACGGAAGAATACCCATGCCGGTTACGAGAAGGAAGGAGCAGTCCGCCTTGGCGAGATGGAATCTGACGGTGTAGTTGTTCACAACTTCTACTTCCCTCAAATTCTGAACATCTGCCTGATTTGGAGCGTTAGTCCTGGGGTCTTTGAAGGTGTCGAAGGTAAACTTCACGTCCCTCGCGGTGAGCTCTTTCCCGTCATGGAATTTTATTCCCTTCCTGAGGTAGAAGGTGTAGGTAAGTCCGTCCTCCGAGATTTCCCATCTCTCAGCCATTTTAGGCTTCGGCTCAAGCGTGTGTGAGTCGATTTCTATCAGGGAATCGTACACCAGCCCTACGATGTCGCTCGAGGCGGAGTCGCTTACGAGAAGGGGGTTCAATACCTTTGCATCGCCTATTGAACCCCACACCAGAGTGCCGCCGTACTTTCCCTCCTGCGCAGCTTCTTTCTCTCCAACACAGCCGCTCAGCAGCAGAAGAACACAGACGTAGGGGGCCATTGAATTCAGTATATTTTGACCCCCTACGTCAAACTCCTTTTTCTTCATATCACAGACTCTCCAGCACGTAGTCAGGTTTAATTTCACTTTTATCAGCGTCTTCCTGCTTCGCATATCCTGTAAGCACGAGCGCGGTTTTCAGTCCTGCTTTTTTGCCCATCGCTATGTCTGTTTCAATTCTATCGCCAATCAGCAGAATTTCCTGCGGCGCTGCTTTTGCCTTTCTCAGAATTATGTCTCCCATTATGTGCGAGGGTTTTCCGATAACAATCGGCTCCTTTTCGCACGCTGTTCTCACTGCACTGACAATCGCTCCGGCTCCAGGAAGCATGCCGTCTTCTGTTACCAGCGTATTATCTAAATTTGTCGCAAGAAAATCTGCGCCGTTTCTGATGAGCTTCGCAGCAGTTGCAATCTTCGTGTAATTTAAATTTCTGTCCAGTCCGACGAGCACGACGTTGCACCTCCTCATGCCTGTTTTGATGCTCTGCGCCTCGAGCTCATTCTTCAGACCTTCTTCGCCTATCATAAAAACCCTGGGACTCGAATAATTTTCCTTTATATAAAGCGCACTCGCATAGCCGGAGGTTATTATTTCCTCTTCCTCGGCTGGTATTCCGAAGCCTTCCAATTTTTTGACGCAATCGCCTCTCGCCAGCGTGGAGTTGTTCGTGAGGAAGAGCACCTTTCCCTTGCTTCTTAAATTTTCAATTCTTTTATCTGCATTTGACACAAGTTTTGTGCCTCTATATACAACGCCGTCGAGGTCGAGAACGAAGCACTTTATGCTCATGAATTTATAATTATCAACCAAGGCTAAAAATCTTTGCCTAACCTTTATATACGTATAAGATTAATGATAAATCGAGGAAATTATGGAGCTTTCCGCCCAAACAAGGGAAGAGGACCTGTTGGAAGAAATCGACAGATTAAACAAGATAATTCAGTACAACATGAGGATGCAGGAGGGGGTTTTAAGAGAGAAGCAAAAGGAGCTTGAAAAAAGAGAGCTTGAAGCCGAAGAGCTGCAGAACAAGCTGGAAAAATTGGAAAAGGAAATAAGCAGCCTGAAGAAAACGCTGCCAAAAAAAGGAAAGGCGGTTGAAGTAAGAAAGATAATCCAACTTGAAGACGAAAACGAAGAGTTGAAAAAGGAAATAGACGACTTAAAAAAGGCAGTAGCAGAGGCAGAAAAGGCAGCCGAGCTGAAGAAGGTATTAGACGAGAAATCCAGAGACATTAAAGCTAAAGAGTCCCAGATTCAGAGGCTGGAAGAAAAGCTGAAGCAGAAGGAGGAGCTTGTCTCGGCAAAGACTTTTGAAACCGAGAAGCTGACAGCAACTTCTGATTCGCTGAAGGCGGAGATAGGCTCGCTCAAGAGAAGTGCGGCTGAAAAAGATGCAAAGCTTTCCGAGCTTGAGCAGAAGCTGGGGAGCATAGAGGCTAAAATAAAAGAGTTCAAAACCGCAGCCGGTGTAAAGGAAGAAGCGACGCTGATTCAGAAACTGTTCGGCATAGGCAAAAAAACTCTTTCACCAGAAGAAGAGCTGGAGCTCCTAAAAACGAATACGAGTGAAAGGCTGGGCAAGTTTTCTGAGTACGAAGCGCAGGTGAACGACCTAAGCGAGAAATACCAGAATCTGCGAGTAGAGCTCGAAGAGAAGATTGCATCTTATAACGAGCTTCTGAAAACGAAAGAGAGCATGACTTCTGAGCTGGGCAAGCTCAAGGAAAAGTATCAAAATCTGCAGCTTGTCCTCGAGGACAAGTCCAAATCGCTGGAGCACAAAGACTTTGAAATTGCGAGGCTCTCAAAATTGTCGGAAGAGAATGCAAGACTCGAGAGGGAGACAACCAGCCTGAAAGAAGCTCTCTCAAGCACCAAGAAAGAGCTCATGGAAACGCAGGACAAGTTTGCGGATTTGAGAAGCATAACCAAATCAAAGGATGAGCTCGACTCCGAGATAGCTATTCTCAGAACTGAGCTTGAAGGCAAAGGCGAGA
>JACRDW010000135.1 GCA_016212785.1 Methanobacteriota archaeon
AAAATGGACGAGATAGACAAAAAAATTCTAGATGTGCTTCAAAAAAAGTCTAGGACGCCGTACAAGGATATTTCGAGGCATGTAAGGATTAGCGATGTAGCGGTGCACAAGAGAATCAAGAAGCTCGAGGACAAGGTTATCAGAGCATTTACGATTACCATGGACCAGAAGGAGTATGGAAAAGAAACCACTGCAATAGTTGCAATAACCTGCGAGGTGGGCAGGGCTGCAGAAATCGCAGGACAGCTGAGCAAAATTGAGGACGTAGCTGAAGTTTACACTACCATTGGAGATTATGACGCAGTAGCCAAGATTCGAACGAAGGACATGGCAAGTCTCAAGGAGATTGTGGAGAAAAACATAACCAGGATAAAAGGAATCAACGAAATCAGGACAAGCATAGTTTTCGGCTGCGCAAAGGAAAATATTAATCTTGTTATCTGAACATCTCCCTCGGCGGCTTAGGCTTAGAGGGTATTGCTTTAAGCGCCGCTTCGAGGTGCGCGCTCGAAACTTTTTTTGCGCCTTCGAGCATCGCCTTGTGGAGCGCAGCCTTAAGCAGTTTTTCTTTTACGTCCCTGCCTGAAAAACCTTCGGTTTTCTTGACATACTCTTTCAAATCCGCCTCAACTTTCAGCGGGAATTTTTTGATGCATTTTTTAAGTATTTCCAGCCTTTCTTTTTCGCCGGGCAGCCTGAACTCCATCTCTTCTTCAAACCTGCTCTTCAGCGCAGGGTCGAGCAGCGCAGGATTGTTGGTCGCTGCTATGGTTACAACTCCTTTATTTTCCTGAATGCCCTCCAGCTCGGTTAAAAGCGCATTCACAATTTCTGAAACATCGCCTCTGACCGACTGGTATGCCCTGTCTAAACCTATCGCATCCAGCTCGTCTATGAAAACTATGCTCGGGGCATTTTCTGAAGCATTTCTGAAGAGCTCGTGGATGCGCCTTGAGCCGTCGCCAACGTACTCGCCTATTAATTCGGTTGCCCTCACTAAATACAGCGAGGAGGACGTTTCGTTTGCCAGCGCCTTTGCGGTCATAGTTTTTCCAGTACCGGGAGGACCATAAAATAGAATGTTTTTAGGCGCCCATTCTCCGAAGCTCCTTGGGTTTTTTAAATATTTCATTATTATCTTGCACTTCCGCTTCACGTCTTCGTGACCGACGATGTCTTTGAATTTATATGGCGTGATTCTCAGAAGCTCCTCGGGCATTCTCTCGATCTGGATTACGGTTTCTTCTGTTATGGCAACCTTTCCGAGAGGCAGGACTTTTATTACCCTGAAGGCGAAGTCAGGTATTATGCGCTGGTCGAAGAGATAGTCGCCCTTCGCAACAGTGCTGCCGGTCCACTGCTCCCTCGCATAGATTTCAAAGAGCTTTTCATCTGTTATATTCAGCGGATAGGTTCTGTGCGCGTCTCTAAACGGAAAGCCGGCCGGCTTTAATCTCACAAGCCTTGCAGCCCTTGCCTCCGGATAGACAACTGGCTTTCTCTCCGCTTCTCTCGCCCTGCTTGCAACCCATTTATCCAAATACGTCTGTATATTTATTCCTCCTACCACAATATATTTCATTAGTATCTTAAAAGATTTTTGGTGAAGCCCATGAAAGCCAAGCTGTTTGCTGCAATTATGTATTCAGATGAAGAGGCTTATAAAAGAGCGGTAGAAGAGCTTGTAAAAAAATTCGGGGCAATCGACTGCGAGGGAGAGCCCTTTGCCTTCGACTTTACTGACTACTACGCAGAGGAAATGGGACAAAAACTTTTCAAAAAGTTCCTGAGCTTTAGAGAGCTGATAAACCGGGAAGAACTTGCTGATATTAAGGTCTTCGCAAACGAGCTCGAAAAAAAATTATCAAAAGAAGGCAAGCGGCAGGTCAACATCGACCCGGGCTACGTTACTGCGCATAATCTAATCCTCGCGACGAGGAAAGAGTCGCAGCACCGCATATACCTCCGCAGTAGCGTTTTCGCAGAGGTAACCCTCGCTTTTAAGAAGAAAGGCTGCATATTCTTCGACTGGACTTACCCCGACTACAGAACGAAGCTGGCGTGCGATTTTTTGCTAAAAGTGAGGAAGGAACTCTTATCTAGATGGAAGCCTTAAAGATGTTAAATATACCACATAGTATCAGAGAGAGCTGGAGAGCGTACAAAATGGAGAAGAGAGTTCAGAAAAAAACGTTAAGGAAAGACTCTTTTAACATCACCATAGAGCTATCCAGGATATTCAAGCGGTGGTCAGGTGCAGGAAAAACTTCTAAACGTGCTAAATCTGCTGAGAAAAAGCAGGATTAAATACGCAATACATGGAGGCTTTGCCGTCGGTTATTATACCGAGCCGAGGGCAACGAGAGATGTGGATTTAATTGTAATGGCACAGGACATTGACAAACTTAAAAATATTCTACCTTATGAAATGCGCAGGGAGGGGGATAGATACGTAATAGAAGCAGAGCCTATGTATTTTGAAATATGGGGAGCTGTATCTGAGCACGACATCGCGAGCTTGAAAAGGCGCGTGGCTAAGAAGGTTATGATAGGGGATAAGGAAACCGTGGCGCATCTTCTCACGCCCGAGGATTTGATAATAAAGAAGCTGGACAGGTTCAGCTACAAGGACAGAGTGGATATAGACGCCATTCTGAGTTCCGTAAACGTTGATAAGAAATATATCCGCAAGTGGATTGTCCTAAGAAGGGACCTGATGCGAAAGTGGAGGGAGTTTGAAACCTTAGAGCCGTAGCATCTTCTCATGCCTCTCGCAGAAGTTATCCTTGAGCTGGGCGTTTATTAACTCTTCCTGCCAGTGCGCATTGTAAAGCCTGCATTTCTTGCTCTCGCAAAAAGCCTCTCCGAAAATTTGATAAAACACAGCCTGCATGGCACAGCCCTTGACAACTTCGGTCAGCCGTTCGTCATCGTAATCTATGAAGCGCCCCTTATACTTCAGCTTCAGCAGCTCTTCGCTGCCTGCGAATTGCCTCTCGACGTAATATTCCCTCGGCTTTGCCGGCGCCTCAACAACGCCGCTCACAGAAATTATGGAAGGGCAGCCGAGGATGTTTACTCTCGCATGGTAGCGCAAATCATTCTCGTCAAAAGTTGCGAGCAGCCTATCTGTAAAAATTATGTGCACGCTCTCGAGATTTTTTTCTTCCTTTGGCAGCAGCTCATAAAAAATTTGCTGGAGCATGAAGCCGTCGTAGAGTATTCCACCCGGTGCTACCGCACCCTTCAAAACCCTCTTTTCATATTCGATTTCACCGTACAGAGGTTCGTTGTATTTGAAGGGCTTCATTACGTCGATGATTCTTATGCGTGCGAGAGTCTTTGCGAATTCTTCAGCACTGCCCTTCGGGCAGTGGTTTAAAAATTCGCCTCTATCTTCAACATTTTTTTTCAGCCTTTCTTTCAAGTAGCGTTCGATTTCCCTGACAGAAAGCAGCTTTGAGCCGCTGTACAGGAAAATTTGAAATTTCATTGTCTTTTTCTTGCTATTCTAACACCGTGCTTTCCTGCCTCAACGTCTATCTCGCCTTTAACCTTGGCCAGACCTCTTGCTTTAATTTCCTCCTTCATGAGGTCGACGTCCATTTTAAAAGTCCCGACAACTATGTTCTGGGAGATCTTTATGGAGTTTTCTGCCTGGTTTTTAGCTGCAGTCGCAAGTCCAAATGCCTCGCCGTATTTTTCTGCGCCAAAGGCAACTTTTGCAGCTTCGAGATGCTTCTTGGCGTTTATAACAAGTCGTGCTGCTGCGGTAGTTCTGCCGTCCGCAACTTCGGTTGTATTCCCCTCTGCCCGTGCAATAGCAGCTTCGGCATCCTCGATAGCCTTTGCTGCTCTCTGCTTGAAGTCTATCTTAGTCTCGTTAATCTCGCCGACTCCTCTTGCCCTGATTTTGCTCTTTATTTCAGCTACCTGCATGTTGGGCGTAGGAATCAGCACTGCGGTGCTTGCGCTGAGATTCTCTATGCTAGCTGCCACGCTGCTTGGCACTGAATCAGGTCTAACAAATACCACTGGACACTTTTTAACCTTCGCTTTAGTCCCCGCATCCTGAATTCCTTGGTCGTCGTCTCCTACCGCTACAAATACTTCTGAGCAGTTCTTCCATTCCTTTGCAATTAAGGCAGAGGTATGATATCTATCCTCGCCCGCAAATCTCTTTACTTTAATTTTTATCCCGACTTCCGCATCTGGCACTGCCACGCTTCCTCCTACAACATATACCTCAGCCGCACCACTTGCAGTAATCTTTTGCACCGCTTCATCGCTTAACGTTCCCCAGGGTGTAACAACCACCTTTACATTTATTTTCTCAGCAAGCGTATTTGCAACTGCAAGGTCTGCCGGGTTGTCAGAGACCAATATAATTACGTTAGTCTGAGCAGATGTGATTCCGCTGAGCACCAGAAGCGTCAGCAGCACAGGTAGAAATTTTATTATGTTCATTTTTTAACCTCCATGCCTTTGATTTTGTATTATATATTTAATAAAGATTGTGCATGCAGGGCAGCGCCGAGCAACGCCAAGTTTTGCCTCGATTTGACAAGTTTTACTTCCGAGTCCGGGAATATTTCCCTTATATTTGAAACGCCTCCACCTACCACGATAATTTCGGGATTATATTTTTCTGCAATCATCGATAGTCCCTTGGCTAGATAATCTCTCGCTTCTTTTATAACTTTCTCTGCTGTTTTATCCCCTTTTCTTGCAGCGTCTGCTATCTTTTTGGCGCTCGCTTTTTTGCCAGTCAAGCGCTCGTATCTCAACTCAATCGCTTCTCCAGAAACGTACGCCTCGAGACAGCCTCTTGCACCGCAGGCGCACCGCCTGCCGTTCTTTTCAATAACCATGTGCCCGATTTCTTCGCCGGCATTTCTCGGATTCTTTTCGAGTTTGTTGTTTAGTATCGCAGCACCGCCCACGCCGGTGCCGAGCGTGAGCGCAGCCATATTTTTTGCTTTATAAATTTTGTGCGCTCCGAGGGCGAACATCCTTGCATCGTTGTCGAGGACAACTTTAACTTTAAAAGTTTTCTCGAGAATATCTTTAACTGGAACATTCACAAGGCAGGGTATGTGAGGCGATTCCACAACGACGCTCTTCTTCGGATTTACAGGTCCTGCAATTCCTATGCCAATTGCAGAAACCGAGGAATCGAAAACCTTCTCAATCGCACTGATTATATTTTTCAGAACAGCTCCCCTGCCCTTTGCAGCTTCGGTTTTTCTCCTGACTTTTTTCACAATCTTCCAGCCAGATAAAAGCGCTGCCTCTATTTTGCTTCCACCAACGTCAACGCCGATGAGCTTCATTTTTTCAAAATTTCAAGCGCAGCCTCTGCCGCTTTCTTGCCCGATAATAGCATCGCCCCGAAAGTAGGGCCCATCCTCGGCAGCCCGTATACCGTCGAGACAGCCATTCCCGCAACGATTAGCCCAGGGTGCGCCTCTCCAGTATGCTCAACAACAGCATCTTCGCTTCTCTCCACCCACATAGCTCCGAAGCCCTTTATCTTCATTAAGCCCCTCCTCACGAGCGCATTTACTACTTCCGCATCATGCCCCGTTGCGTCTATAACGACTTTGGACTGAATCGAAACAGGGTCAACGCAGGTTATCTCTCTGGGCATCGAAGCAACCGGAGTCCAGTTAATCACGACGCCGGCAACTCGATTTTTTTCCCTCAAAACCACGTCATCCACTTTAGTTAAATTCAGTATCTTAACACCCGCATCGCACGCCGCTGCTATTAGCTTCGAGCAAGCGTGGGGACCATCTGCGACATACAAGCCCTTTGTGAACTCCCCATAGGGCACCCCGATTTCATCCAGAACTTTCTGCGCAGGGGCCCTGACAGTAATCTTGTTCATCAAATAGCCGCCTATCCAGAAGCCGCCCCCGAGATAATTGTTTCTTTCGATGATTAGCGTTTTTATCCCCTCGCTTGCAAGCTCCTTTCCGGCCATCAACCCTGCAGGTCCTCCTCCGGCTATTACAACATCGCTCTCCGCATAGGCTGCGAGGTCCTTCGAGAAGCCTTCTACGATTGCTCTCGTAACTTCCTTTTCCTCTACTTTTTCGAATATCATTTTTCCTCAATCAGAGAACAAGTTTTATCTATATAAAGATTTTTAGCAATTGGCATGAGAAGCTTCATTGCAGTTGATATAAAAAATGAGAAGGTAGAAGCGGCAGTGGAAGAACTCAAAAAAATAAAAGCAGACGTCAAAACTGTGGAGCCGCAAAACCTGCACCTGACTTTGAAATTTCTCGGCGAGATTCCAGAAGATGCAGTCGAGAAAATTTACGCAGCAATGCAGCTGTCGCTTAAGTTTTTTCAGCCTTTTAGCGTTTCACTACAAAGTCTTGGAGTTTTTCCGAGCTTGAAGTACATGCGCGTTGTCTGGGTCGGTTTCAAAGAGGGCAGAGAAAAGCTCATCGAGATGCAGCGCAGTCTAGAGTCGAATTTAAGAGAGCTCAATTTCAAGCCCGAGAATAGGTTCGACCCCCACCTGACGATAGGCAGAGTAAAATCCCAGAGGGGAAAGGAGGAGCTGAAGAATTTTGTTTTAAGTCATGCAGATACTGATTTTGGGAACGCTGCCGTCGATAAAGTCGAGCTCAAAAAAAGCGCGCTAACGCCGAAGGGGCCGATTTACTCGACGGTGAGGGTCGTTGGGCTTGGTTAAAAAGATAACAATCCAAGTCAAAATAAGAAATGTTTATATTGGTTAAAGCTCAATAGTTTTAAAGGTGACAAAAATGGACACGGTTTCGGTCAATCTGCCAAGAGAATTGATCCGCATACTCAAAATACGGGAAAAAGACTTTTCAAGAGCAGTATTGGAATCTATAGCAGTAGAGCTTTACAGAGAAGGCTTAATATCTTTGGGCAAGGCCGCAGAGATAGCAAGGATTTCAAAATGGGAGATGTTTGAGCTTCTCGCTTCTAAAAAAATACCGCTCCAGTATTATCCGGAAGACCTTAAGCGGGACATCAAGACGCTGAAGAAGGCACTTGGATGATTGTTGTTTCAAATTCTGGCCCGCTGATTGCACTGGCTAAATTAGGACTTCTTTTTATTTTAAAAGAATTTTTTGGCGAGGTGTTCGTACCTCCCGAAGTTTGGAATGAAGTTGTTGAAAGAGGAAAAGGAAAGCCCGGCGAAGAGGAGGTAAGAAAGGCTAAGTGGATAAAGGTACGTGAAATCGAGGATAGGCTCAGTGTGGAAGTACTATGCCGCGACATAGGCAGGGGTGAGGCGGAGGCGATTATATTGGCGAAGAAGACGAATGCACTTTTGATAATGGATGAAAAAATTCCGAGGGAGATAGCCACGTCCTTGGGTTTAGAGGTTACCGGAACCTTGGGCTTGGTTTATAGGGCCACAGAGAGAAAAGCGGTAAAGCAGTCTTTTGAAAATATAGTAATGGAAATGAGAAAGAGGAAAATTTGGATAAGCGACGAAATCGTTGAAGATTCCAGAAAAGCGTCCTGACGCCTAAGGGGCCTGTATACAGCGATGTGCGGGCGGTGCGATTGCCTTCGACGAGGCGAGGGGAGGATTGCGTATAACGGTTTGCGGGTATGCGAAGCCCAAATAAAAAACTTTTCGCTTTCCATCTTCCATCCGCTTCAATCTCTATATTTTCTTTTGAGACCCGAATGGTTATTATAGTGCTGTTGAAAAAACAGCACTGTGAAAGAGAGGAATATCAGCAGAACGTGCGCGGTCTGCGGCAGGAAAACTCAAAATAACTTTGGATGACTACGGAAGAATCATTTCCGGCGGACTGTACTTCGGCGTTATGGAAATTCCATCAAAGGGCTCGAAAGTGATAACTGTCGAAAAATCAAAAATCCTTGGACACGACGTTGAAATTGTCAAACATACAAAAACCAGAAAATCCTTTAAAATATCTCCCCGAACTCCTCGGTTGTCGTGAAGAGCTTGAAGTACTCTTCCTCTGAAATTTTGCCTTTTCGCAGAAGGTATTCCTCTGCTTCTTTTCTTTTTTCAACCGCAATTTTTTCAAGTTTTTTTAATTTTTCCGGCACTGAACTTTCTTTCAAAATTCTGAGCACTTGTTTATAGACGCTTTTGCTTCCGTACAGAAACTTTGCCTCGTTCATGATTTTGCAGGCTATAATGTGCTCGAAGGTATCAAATTTCGCCTGCTCTGCGACTTTGCTCGAGCTCTTGATTTTGTAGTCTATTTCCTCTCTGTGAAGCTTTAGGAGAGCTGCCTTGGTTTTGTGCATCGCTTCATCCAGCTCCTTCAGACCAGAAAAATCATCCCTCGTCATTACGACGATGTCTAAATCAGAGCCTGTGACGAGCTCGCCCGTGCTGCGCTCAGGTCTCAAGTTATTGTGCGCCATTTCTACCGCAACGTCTCCGCCGATTACAAAGCAGACGTTTTTAATTTGCGCATCTCCCAGCTTAGCTATCATCTCTGCTATCGCACTTTTTGCGAGCTCGAATTTTCGCTGGCTTATTTTTTTTATTTCGAGGCTCAGCTTCCGAGCTTTCTGCCTTACCTTTACCTCGTCCTTTTTTAGACCAACGACGGAATAAGTAAGAAACTCCCTCTGAATCGCGGGAGAGAGCCTTGCATATCCCTCTACATCCTTGTCGAAGCGCAGGTAATGCCTTCCAACTTTTTTTATAATCAGGTCTTTCGAGGCATTGCAACTGCGCCAGAGCTCAAACACCTCAACGCCCGTAAGCTCGTAAAGCTCTCTACCCGTAAGGGGTCCTCTTTCTTTCAGCAGTCTGAGAATCTCTCTCATGAAAGATAGTTGACTTCCAAGCATATATTTATTATTTGCAATTCATAATCTAAGGCATGATTGAGATTTTAAAGAAAATAGCACCTTCTGAGAGCGAGAAAGAAAAGTTCATCAAAACTGCCGGGAAGCTTCTGGCAGGCATCGAGAAGGAGGTAAAGAAAATCGACAGCAGAATCAGCGCTGCCCTGCTCGGCTCGGCTTCTCGCGATACTTGGCTGCGCCACGAGAAGGACATAGATTTATTTCTTCTGTTTCCATTAGAGTACGAGAAAAATGAGCTCGAAAAAATAGTCACGAAGATAGGCAGGAAGATTTTGGAGAAGCCCGAGAAGCGTTATGCGGAGCATCCGTACATTAAAGGCTTTTACGAGGATTTTGAAGTAGAAGTCGTGCCCTGCTATGCCGTTGAGAGCCCTTCCAACTTGAAGTCAGCGGTGGACAGGACCCCCTTTCACGACGCTTTCCTGAAAGAGCATATAAAGGGGAAGGAGAACGAAGCGCGCCTGCTCAAGCAGTTTTTAACCGGCATCTCCTGCTACGGAGCGGAGGCAAAGGTCGAGGGTTTCTCCGGCTATCTCTGCGAGCTTCTCATAGCGAAGTACGGAAGCTTCGAGAATGTTTTAAAAGCAGCGCAAAACTGGAGGCGCAGGGAGATAATTCACTTCGGCAACGTTGGCGACGAGGAAGAGGTAAAGGAAAAATTTCCCTCGTCCCTGATTTTCATAGACCCCGTAGATGTCAATAGAAACGTAGCAAGCGCATTATCTGAGCAGAAGCTCAGCAAGTTTATTTTTGCTGCAGGGGAATATTTGAAAAAGCCGAGGAGGGAGTTCTTCTTTCCGAGGAAGAGAGCGGTGAACAGAAAAGCGCTGCTGAAGAAATTTAAGCAGAGAGGCACCGGGCTGCTCGCTCTGACTTTTTCAAAGCCAGACGTTGTGGACGACATTCTGTATACTCAGCTCAAAAAAACGCTGAATGCGCTAAAGGGTATTTTGGAGGGCAGGGATTTTTGCGTAGTGGGAATTGACTGCTCTGTCTCGAACAGAATATTCGTTTTCATCGAGCTGGAGAGCCTCGAGATACCTGCCGCAAGGCTGCATCTCGGCCCTGAAGTAAACACTTTGCACGAGAGGAAATTTCTGGAGAAGTACGAAAGCTATAAGGATAAACTCACCGAGCCTTTTATAATCGGCAGCAGGTGGGCGATTTTTCTGAAAAGAGAAAACGACGCAAAGAAATTTTTGCAAGAATTTTTATCCCGGCGGAACTTGGAGGAGAGGGGAATTCCCAGCCACGTAGCGAAGAGTCTGAAAAAAGGCTTTTCGATTAAAATAAACGAAGGCGCATTCCTGGAAGAGTTTCTTCCAGCGCTGCAGGAGTACTTCGACCCGAGGTTTGCGTGGGAGAGATAACTTTTACAGCGCCCCAACGAAGTTGGAGCAGCCAGAAAACCACTTTTCTGGTGCTCTTCGATAAGTTTTATATCTATTGTAAAACGATATTATTGCTGTGAAGAAAAAATGAGCATATATGAGATAGTGCAGAGAAATTGCCTTGAATGGCTCGGTAAATATTCTGAAAAAAATATTCACCTCACGTTCATTGATCCGCCCTTTAATCAGGGAAAGGATTACAGATATTTTAACGATATCCAACCTGAAGAGGAATACTGGGCATGGCTAAAGCAAGTTTTATCGAAAGTTTATCAGATAACTGTTGATGGTGGCGCAGTTTACTTCATGCAAAGGGAGAAAAATACTGAAGATGTACTAAAAATATTGAGAGAAACGGGCTGGATATTTCAAAATCTATTAATCTGGAAGAAGAAAACGTCAGCAGTTCCAAGCGAGTTTAGATTTTCCAAGCAGTACCAAATTATTGCTACTGCCACAAAAGGAGAAAAGCCGAGAGTTTTTAATAAGCTACGTGTAGATTTGCCCATTCCACCAGAATATAAATACGAAAGAGACAACGGGGTTTATCTCACAGACGTATGGGATGATATAAGAGAATTAACCTCAGGATATTTTGCAGGGGACGAAGCGATAAGAAACTCAAAAGGGGATAGAGTTCATACGCAGCAGTCCCCTGTAGCTCTGCTCTTGAGGATTATTTTGGCATCTACTCTGCCCGGAGATACTGTGCTGGACCCTTTTGCTGGGACGGGTACTACTCTAGTAGTTGCTCACCAACTAGAGCGAAACTCCATAGGCATAGAAATAGACCCAGAGTATATCAAGGTAATTGAGAATCGCTTGAAAAGTCTCAGACCTGCTGACAATGTCTCGCAGTATTATAACTATTATAGATATACTCCTGATTTGAAAAAAATTTGGCCTGGTGGAAAAACTGTTATGCAAATGGCTTGAAACAGAAGCAGATTGACTCTGCCTCATCATTAGACGAGATGGTATTAAAAACAAGCAAAGCTAACGACAAGGTAAAAATTTCAATAGTCGACGGTTCTTTTTTCGAAACCGTTCCTAAGGAGCATCTTATTTATCAGATGTTTTTGAATATTTTGCGAGGCCATTTGGAGAAAAAGCATATCAAAATACCTTCAGAATTACTTAGTGAAATTGAGAAATCTCTTTCCCATATTACAGATCAGACTATTATCGCTGCTTCTCAGACTATAGAAAAGGCTTCAGTACGGCCGCGGCTGAGAATTATGGCGGAAGTTCATTCTGAAGGAAATCCGCATAGTAGCTTTTACCCTGAAATTTCAGAACGAAGCTTTAATTTTATTATTCAGAAATCCATCTATGAGGAGAGACTTGCAGAAATAATGCGCCAAAAAATACCTGAGGTAAAGATATTTACCATTCGTCATAAAAGGAATGGAGAGCACGTGGTTTTCCAGTATAGATTCTAAAGAATAATAATATCTTCATCACCTACTGCCTCACGCAATTTATTTGTAATCAAGGCTATTTGTTTAAATTCGCTTTCTTCACTCTTACTTTCCATTCCTTTATCGCTCCATATGTGAAGCTCTCCAAGTAGGTGATTAATCAGATATTCTACCTCGGCTCTTTCTAACTCAACTGCTATCTTCGTACTCATTTTCTCACCTCACGCTTCCTTACCGACAGGTTCTTTTACCAAGATGTGCACCCTAGCGACCATGTAACGGTCGTACCTTAAAATATCTTGCGGTTAACTTTTAATATCTTGGTTCC
>JACRDW010000136.1 GCA_016212785.1 Methanobacteriota archaeon
AACGCCTTCAATCAGTTCAGCCATTTTTCAATCCCTTCGTCGAAACTCACTTCGTTCGTTTCTCCTCGGTCTATGCTGACTTGTACTTCGGGTGGTACTTCTGGATAGTCTCTGTCTTGATTCTCTTCAGCTCTTTCTCTGGGAGTGTGCTGAGCAAATCCCAGCCTATGTCTAGCGTCGTTTCTATGCTTCTGTCCTCGTCTCTACTCTGCGCTATGAATTCTCTCTCGAATCTGTCTGCAAACTCAAGGTATTTTTTATCTTTTTCAGTCAGCGCTTCTTCTCCTACCACTGCCACTAAATCTCTGAGCTCTCTGCCTTCGGCGTAAGCAGAATAAAGCTGGTCTGACCATTCTCTGTGGTCTTCCCTTGTTCTTCCTTTTCCTATTCCTCCTCTCATAAGCCTCGAAAGAGAGGGTAAAACGTCTACGGGCGGATAAATTCCTTTTCTTTGAAGCTCCCTTGAAAGCACGAACTGTCCCTCGGTTATGTAGCCGGTTAAATCAGGTATTGGATGCGTTATGTCGTCGTCAGGCATCGTTAAGATTGGCATCTGGGTAATGCTTCCTTTTCTTCCGTGAACCCTGCCTGCTCTTTCGTAAATAGTTGCAAGGTCAGTGTACATGTAGCCGGGATAGCCCCTTCTTCCTGGAACCTCGCTTCTTGCAGCAGAAATTTCTCTCAGCGCTTCGCAGTAGTTGGTAAGGTCGGTCGTAATGACCAGAACGTGCATGTCGTGCTCGTATGCAAAATATTCAGCAGCGGTAAGAGCCATTCTCGGAGTGATTAACCTTTCGATTGCAGGGTCGTCAGCCAGGTTTATGAATGCGGTAACTCTCTCCAGGGCACCTGTTCTTTCAAAGTCTTTTATAAAAAATGCTGCCTCTTCAAAGGTTATTCCCATCGCAGCAAATACGACTGAAAATTCCTCTTCCTTTCCAAGAACCTTGGCCTGCCTCGCAATTTGCGCAGCCAACTCGTTGTGAGGCATGCCTGCCCCGGACATTATGGGGAGCTTCTGTCCTCTCACGAGGGTATTCATTCCATCTATAGAAGATACGCCGGTCTGGATAAACTCCCTCGGATAATCTCTGGACTTGGGATTTATCGGTGCGCCGTAAATGTCGCGCTCATCCTCAGGGATTATTTTCGGACCTTTGTCTATCGGGCTTCCCGAACCGTCGAAGATGCGGCCAATCATCTCTATCGAAACAGGGAGCCTGACTCTCTCTCCGGTAAATCTTACCTTTGTTTTTGAAGTATCAATGCCTCTCGTACCTTCGAAAACCTGGACCACTGCTTTATCTTCGTAAGTCTCAAGGACCTGCCCTCTCCTGTTTTCTCCATCAGGAATCTCTATTTCAACTATTTCAGCATAACCTGCCCCTTTTACTCCCTCTACCACTATCAGAGGTCCAGCTACTTCTGTAACAGAGGTGTATTCCCTGATTTTCAGCTCTTTTCCTATCATTCGTCTCACCTAGTTTTGCTGCGCTCCGGCAGAGCGTTTATTTGTTTTTCGATTTTTTCTTTTGTTTTTGCAATCGCTTTTTCGGCATCTTTCTCAGGCACGTATTTTATTCTTGCTATATCGTCAAGCACTTCCAGTGCTGCTATTTCTTTGGCCAGAACTCCCTTGCTTACCGCCTCCATGGCCTTCTCATAGAATTTCAGCATTAGCGACAGCATGTTGTACTGCTTTTTGCTGCTGCAGAAAGTATCTACTTCGTCGAGTGCGCTCTGCTGCAGAAAGTCTTCCCGGACAACTCTCGCACCTTCAAGCACGACTCTTTCTCTTTCAGGCAGCGCATCGGGACCGACGAGCTTGACGATTTCCATGAGTTCGGCCTCCTTCTGCAGCAGTGCCATGGCTTTTGTTCTCAGTTCCAGCCAGTCTTTTGCAACGTTGTTGGTCCACCAGCTCTGGATGTTGTCCAGGTACAGAGAGTAGCTCTTCAGCCAGTTAATAGACGGAAAGTGGCGCCTGTCTGCTAGAGAAGAATCGAGAGCCCAGAAAACTTTCGTAATTCTGAGAGTATTCTGGGTTACCGGCTCTGAAAAATCTCCGCCCGGCGGAGATACTGCTCCCGTAACAGTTATCGAACCATATCTTTCACCGCTGCCGAGAGTGATAACTCTGCCTGCTCTCTCATAGAAGGCTGCAAGTCTGGATGCAAGATAGGCAGGATACCCTTCCTCTCCGGGCATCTCCTCGAGCCTGCCTGAGATTTCTCTCATAGCCTCTGCCCATCTCGATGTAGAATCTGCCGTGAGCGCAACATCATAGCCCATGTCTCTGTAGTACTCTGCCAATGTTATTCCGGTATAAACGCTCACATCTCTTGCTGCGACGGGCATGTTTGAAGTATTAGCGATTAGAACAGTTCTCTCCATTAAAGGCTTGCCCGTGTACGGGTCTATCAGCTTGGGAAAGTCCTCGACTACTTCTGTCATCTCGTTTCCTCTCTCTCCGCATCCCACGTACACGAAAATCTTGGCATCGCTCCATCTTGCAAGCTGGTGACCCATAACCGTTTTCCCTGTACCGAAGCCGCCTGGTATCGCAGAGGTGCCTCCCTTTGCAATCGGGAAGAAGGTGTCAATAACTCTCTGGCCCGTAACCAGGGGCAGGTTCGGGTCGAGCTTTTCCTTGTACGGTCTCCCCTTTCTTACCGGCCACTTCTGAAGCATGTTCAGCTCTTTTTCTCCTTCCTTGGTTTTTACGACGGCAATAGTTTCTTCAATTTTATAATTTCCCTCACCGGCAAGCTTGACCAGCTCTCCCTCAATTCCGGGAGGAACGAGTATCCTTTGTTTAATAACCTCGGTCTCCTGAACCTCGCCGAGAATGTCTCCGCCCGTAACTTTGGAGCCTTTTTTGGCAGTTGGTGTGAACTCCCATTTTTTATTCCTGTCGAGCGAAGGCACGTCCACGCCTCTGGAGATAAAAATTCCGGTCTTGCTCATTATCACATCCAGAGGTCTCTGGATTCCATCAAAGAAATTTTTTAGTATACCTGGTCCAAGCTCTACAGAAAGAGGCATGCCGGTGCCAATAACCGGCTCTCCGGGTTTGATTCCCGCAGTCTCTTCGTAAACCTGAACAGTCGCTTTATCTCCCTCTAACTCGATTATTTCTCCTATCAGCCTTTCCTCACCCACTCTTACCACTTCATACATCTGCGAGCCTTTCATTTCTTTTGCGACAATTACCGGTCCGGAAACTTTAATTATTTTCCCCTGCGCCATAACATCACCCTTCTAACTTTATTTCTACGCCCACTGCTCTCTTAACAAGTTCTTTAATAGGGTCGACTCTCTTTTCAATTGCTCCTCTCTTATCCGGTATCTCAACAATAATTGGAGTAAGTCTCTCTCCGGCAAGCCTTTCTATGTCTTCCCGAATTTTATTTGCAATTTTTTCAGTGATTATTATTAAGCCTATATTCTCGTCTTTTAACAATTCTCTCAAGACCTCAGCTGCCCTGCCGGCTTCCTCTACCTCGTACGCATCTTTTACTCCTGCCAGTCTGAAGCCTCTGACGGTCGTCGAATCTCCAACAATGCCTATTCTCATTTAGACGCCCCTGAAAAGTATTTTTGCTATGTGCGATCTTAGGCTGTCTCTCATTCTCGACATCCTGGTCTCAAACGTGTTGTCCGCTTCAATTTTTCCGTCTTTAATTCTCACTATCGCGCCTCCGCGTGTTTTTATCGTCTGGGGCGCGAGAAGTATATTCGCTCCGAACTCTTTTGACAGAGCTTTCAAAAAATCCCGGGTAAGAATTTTTCTGTCAGCCTCGCGTGCGACTATTTCTATGTTGTCGCTTCCTATCGAAGCCGCTGCTTCTTTTATCATCCTCTTTAAAATAGAGGGATATTTGGCGGTAGTGCCGACTTTTTGAATTTCTTTCTCTGCCTCGCTGAATGCAGCCTGTATCGCAGCCTCCTTTACATCCAGCTTCCGTTTTCTGGCACGGAGTCTGGCGTCGGCAATTATTCTCTGTTTTACGAGTTCCGCCTCTCTCCCGCCTTTCTGTAGTATTTCTTCCTCCTCGTTTTTAGCTCTGGACCGCGCTTCCTTTATTATTTCCTCAGCCCTGTTTCTGGCTTCCTTTAATACCGCATCCGCTTCCTTACCTGCATCCTCTTCAATTTTTTCGATTATCTTCACAGCACTTGTTTGTTCTGCCAACTTCAATCCCCTTTTCCGACCAACGATTCCACAATAACCTTCGCAGCTTCGCCGATTCTATTTTGCGACGCCTTTTCTATTTTTTTACATTCCTCCTCAGCCTGCTTGAGTATCTTTCTGGCTTCCCCCTCGCCCTCTTTTTTCACCATCTCAATCACAGCTTCTACTTTTTTATGAGCTTCCAGCCCGGCCTTCTCCACAACTTTGATTGCATTCTTTCTTGCTTCCTCGATTAACTTTCCTGCCTCTTTTTCAGCTTCCTTTAGCTTTGCCTGCGCCTTGTCCTCCGCTTCCTTGATTAAAACCAATACCTCGACAACCACGAGCTCACCAAAAATAACTATGCTTTCCTTGTAAATAACTTTTCTGCGTCGTCTATTTTTTTACTCTCTGCTAAAACCAAAACTTCATCCCCTGTGCTCAATGCAGTCTTTGCGGAGGGAATGCTCAGGACTCCATTCTTATAAACAGCAATTATTAAAAAACCGTCGGGTCGAATTTCTCCGACCGTTTTTCCGGCTGCCTTCGAATCCTTAGCTATCTTGAATTCCAAAATTTCCAGGCCGCTCTTTTCCAGAATAGCCAAATCGGAAATCGAGGGTCTTCTGATTAATTTTTCTATGTGCTCCGCCGCCGTCGCTTCCGGACTTACAACGAAGTCCATTCCAAGCTTCTTAAAAACTTCCTTGTACTCAGGGTTGCTTACTCTCGAGATGACCGTCTTCACTCCGATGTTCTTCGCAATCAAGCCGGAGAGCAGGTTGATTTCGTCTCTGCCTGTTGCAGCTACCAGCGCATCAGCGCTTTTTGCATTTGCCTCCTCCAGAGTTTTTATCTGAGTTCCGTCTCCATTTATTACCAGCGCATCTATATCTCTCGAAACCTCGTCAGACTTTTCCTTGTCTCTCTCAATCAGCGCAACTTCGTTCCTCTTTTCTATGAGCAGGTTAGCCAGATGGCGGCCCACTCTTCCAGCTCCAACTATAATCACGTAGATGTCTGCTCCCTCCTTA
>JACRDW010000137.1 GCA_016212785.1 Methanobacteriota archaeon
ACGCACATAATCAACGGCGCTCCGAGGGAGATTCTTGGTGAGCATGTGTGGCAGGCAGGTGCGGAGAAGACTCTCGAAAAAGCAAGGCTCGACATAACGCACTATGAAGCACCTTCTGAAAAAACGCTCGAAGAAATCAGGAAAAGGGCAAGCGAAATTGTTGCAAAAAATCTCAAAGTGGAGAGCAGGATATACGGCCGCAAGGAGGCAGAGGCAAAGTTCGGCTTCAGGCTGTATCAGGGCGGTGCGGTGCCCGGGAGAGAGCTCAGGGTTGTGAGCATAGATTCCCTGGATACAGAAGCCTGTGGAGGAACGCACCTGCACAGCACCGGCGAAGTCGAGCTGATTGAAATTATAGGCTCCACAAAAATTCAGGACGGCGTTGTCAGATTGGAATATGCTGCAGGAGAGGCGGCTAGGAATTATCTTGCGCAGGAGTTAAAAATCGTACAGGAAGTTTTAAGCATAGTAGCTCAACACAGCCCCAGCTTGTCAAAGGTAACACCAGAGCAACTGAGAGCAGCGGCCGAGGTTTTTTCAGTGCCAAAAGAAGAGCTCCCCAATACAGCAAAAAAATTCGTGAGAGAAATTCTAGCGCTCCGTAAAGAAGTCAGAGAAGCGCGGATAACATGGAAGGGAAGAAAACTGCAGGAAGTGGCTCAGGAGATATTCAACGAGTGGAAGGAGCTTGGAAAGAAGAGAGAAAGAGCGATTGCAAGAAAAGCTTCCTTTGCATTAAACGCGATTTTATCTAAGCCGCCCGAGAAGGTCGGAGGCACAGAGTATAGAATTGAAGAGCTCGAAGCCGGAATGGAGGAGACGATAAAGGCTGCAAGCGAATTATTGAAAGTTGCAAAGGCGGTAGTTCTCTTCGGAAAAAATGATAAAGTAGCGGTCGTGGGCATGTGCGACGAGAGCCTGGACATAGATATGGCGCATGCGGTAAGAGAAGCATGTAAAATTCTGGGTGGAGGAGGCGGCGGAAAGCGCAGCTTTGCGCAGGGCGCAGGCACGAAAAAAGAAAAAATCGAAGAGGCAAAGCAATTTGTCAGGAAGTATATAAGAGACTCTATCTCACCACTACCTGAGACAGGAGAGGCTTTGTAGCTTCCATCTGCCTCCAGACTATTTCCTCGTAATTGCTGAAATCCTTGAGCGCTTCATCAGCAAGTGCCCATATCTCTTTATTTGGCTGGTTTTCTACCTTGTTGTACCAGTCCTTGACCATGGTTATTGCATATGCAGCGCGCTTAGTCTTCCAGTCTCTGGCGTCGAGCACGCCGTCCGGACATGCTAGGCTGTACTTCCTGCATACTGCTTTTACAGACTCAGGATATCCCTTTACTGTGACGTATTCCTTCGCATCATAGAGGAATGCCTCCCTGTTCACGACGTCTATCGAGAAAACAGTAGCCTTCTCAGGCGAATCTGGCGTGTCCAGGGATATTAGAAACTCGCTCACAACCTGCGCCCCATTTGCGCCCAAGCTGTCATCAAATCTGAACTTGCCCTTTGGTAGAGAGAATATAACTCCCCCACTCATTCTATTGCCTATGAGCACGTGATCTGGAAACATTTTAGATATCTCAGCACTGCCAGCATGCCATGGCTTTCTCAGATGCCCGATTGTGGTGACGGAGTAGTAATCCTCATATACTATTCTGTTCGGATGCTCCGGGTCACCGCCCTTTATTACGGCTGAGTCGTAATCGCCGGCAATCACCCAGTCCTTTACGATTTCCGTGGGGCTTCTGAACTTGAGCGGAGTTGTATATCCAAGCTTCTGTAAATTATTAAGCTCAAAGGCATCTATAAAGTAGGGCTTATCTGCAAACAGCCCGAGCATGACCTCTCCCTCAATATCGTAGCCTCTTCTTACCTCAGTGCTCCAGAAGTCCCAGCCCTCCGTAGCTATGAGAAGAAAGCCCCTCTGCCTGTCTTCATGTGCTATCCTGTAGCTCAATCCACTTTCATCATGGACTGCGAGATGGGAGAAGGATACAGCATTCTCTCCATCCAAATCCGCGAAGCCCATCGAAGCGCCTGTGAGCATTTCTATTTTACTGCCTTTAGAGATATTATAAATCGTCAGCTGCCTCTGGTTCAGCTTGTCGAAGAGCATATAGTGCGGGTGGTCGAGGTTCAGCTCTATTTTGTAAAAAGGGGTTTCCATTATGAGCCAGCCCTTCTTGGGCGCCTTGCCGTCGATGCGGCTGCGGAGATATATGCCTGCGGGTATCTCTTCTCCGCCAACGCTCACGGTGCGCCCAGTAACCAAGCTGTACAGCTCCGCAGTTGAAACTTCCTCCTTCCCAATCGAGCCAGTGCCTGCTTCGCCCTTCTTGAAGAAGGTTTGATAGATTAAGCCACTCACGAAGGCGTGGAATATGCTGAAGAGGAGGAAAATCACGAGGGAAGCAAGAATCACGAGCTTGCCCTTTCCACGCCCTCCGAGCTTTTTGTTGAGCGCCCCATGGCATGCTTCCATAAAGTCCGGGATTTTTTTAGGCGCTTCTGTCTTTTTTGTTTCCGCTTCGGAATCTTCACCGCCCATACAGCACTACCAACACAAAAATGTAACCACTCACATTTATTAATCTAGCGCTTTCCCTATTTACTCTTTTCTTTTTCCTTGGGCATACCGTTGCTGGCTGGCTCTGCGCCCGGCACGAGGAGAAAGGTAATTCACAAGTACCGCGATTGCTATCAGCGCGCTCGGCCCGCAGATTCCCTTCTTTGGCGCAGGTGTTGTTACAGGAGGTGCTGTAGTGGGCGGCGCAGCTGGCGTGGTTACTGGAGGTGCAGGCGCTGGAGTAACCACAACCGGCACTTTCTCCCCTGAAATCGCAAAGTAGCTGAAGCCCGGCGACCTGGCAGTATAATAAACGTAAACTGCATCCTCGCTCGCCCTCGAGGTCGGGAGCTTGCTCCACTTGTCATCCGCATACCTGTGGAGAGCAACTGCATTAGCATCTATGCTATTGGCAGAAATCCAGGACTTCTCAACCCTGAAGGTTATGTCCACGTACTCTATCTTCTCGCTACCTATATCCGTGGTGAACTGGATGTACTTGAAGGCATCGCCAGGGGCAGGGGCTACAGCTGGCCTGTCTACTGTCTTGCCCTCTACCGTGCCGCTGGTTATCTCCTTTGCAGCCCTTATGCCCAGCTCAGTTACTAAAATCCTCCCCTCGGGCGGTATGGTAAACCTGCCCACATCGCCTGGCATGATAGAAGTTACTGCTGCCTGGAACTGCGGTGCAGGTGGAGCCGCAGCCGTTGGAGTAACTGGAGGTGCAGTCGTGGGTGCAGGCGTTGGAGTAAGAGCCGTAGGTCCGCCTGCGGCTGCTGCGGCTGCACCAGACGTTACAGCTGCGGCTGGTGCAGACGGAGTGCTGGGCGAACTTGTCGTTATAATATTCCCGGCAACGCCGTATACAGAGAATTTGCTCGTCTCTGCATAAACATAGTTATTGGTCGTATCTCTACCTGCGTCGTAAACAAAAGGCCCGTTAGGAATGGTGCTGTTAACATAATTTATTGTGCAGAGCCAGCGCGTGCCGTTCCAGTACAGGAGGCAGAGGGTGGATTCGTTGAGACTCGAAATTTCATCGTCGGCGTAATAAACTTTAGTCGCGACTCTGCTAACGTTTTCGAGACTCGTGGCGTTGGTCATGTTAAGATACTTCACGCCTCTATCACGGTCTGCTGTAGTGGTGTTCACGTCAGGGAGGGAAATGGTTGTTGCATTCGCTGAAGATGCAGGCGTGAGATTGACGCCGACGTTTGCGCTGCTCGCATTGCTTGCAGTCGCAGATATTGCAAAACTGCTCGTATCTAATAACACTCCAGTAGTGCCATTGGCTATATTATCTGTGGCAGAGTAGTCCCAGAGGGTGTTGTCCGAGGCGGTGTCGTTGGTCAAGGTGCTGTTCTTGCTGGAATAGCAGAGGCGGATTCCAATGCGCTTGTTCGAGCGTGCGGTGTTCTTATTTAAGGTGGTGTTGACGGAAAGGCAGAGCCAGATTCCATAGTCCTCGTTTGAGCTTGCAGTGTTGTTATTTAAGGTGCTGCTGCTGGAAGAGTTGAGGTAGATTCCATTCATGGTGTTGTTCTTTGCAGTGTTGTTGGTTAAGGTGCTGCTGTTGGAAGAGAGGAGGTAGATTCCACTCCTTGTGTTCGAGCTGGCGGTGTTGTTGGTTAAGGTGCTGTTTCCGGACAAGTAGAGGTAGATTCCCTCCTGAGTGTTGTTCGAGGCGGTGTTGTTGGTCAGGGTGCTGCTGCTGGAAGAGTAGAGGTAGACTCCGTTCTGGGTGTTCGAGCTTGCCTTGTTGTTGGTTAGGGTGCTGTTTCCGGAAGAGTAGAGGTAGATTCCGGAGCAGCTGTTCGAGTTTGCGGTGTTGTTGGTCAGGGTGTTGTTGGTGCTGGAAGAGAGGAGGTAGATTCCAACGCAGTTCGAGTTTGCGGTGTTGTTGGTCAGGGTGTTGTTGGTGCTGGAAGAGAGGAGGTAGATTCCATACTGGGTGTTCGAGCTTGCCTTGTTGTTGGTCAGGGTGTTGTTGGTGCTGGAAGAGCGGAGGTAGATTCCACTCATTGTGTTCGAGCTGGCGGTGTTGTTGGTCAGGGTGCTGCTGTTGGAAGAGGAGAGGACGATTCCGTACTGGTTCGAGCTTGCGTTGTTGTTTGAGATGGTGTTGCTGTTGGAAGAGGAGAGGTGGATTCCATCGTAGCTGTTCGAGCTTGTAGTTATATTTTCTATCCTTGAGTTATTCGTGCTCCAGAAAAGAACCCCATAACCATTTTTTGTAAAGGTGAGGTCTCTAATTGTAACATTGCTGCACCAGATGCAGTAGAATATGCCTGCGTTGCTTGAGCTATTGTAAACAGTGTTTGCACCATTTTTTATATAATAAATAGGCTTGCCGTCCACTGCGTTGCTCGTGTCGATGCTGTTGTTAAAATGCGAGTCCTGGTTGCCCTCCAATAAAAAATTTCTCGTATTATTAGTCATGTTGTTGTTGGTCAGGGTGCTGCTGTCGGAATATCCGAGGTAGATTCCATTGCTGTTCGAGCTTGCAGTGTTGTTGGTTAAGGTGTTGTTGCTGGAAGAGTAGAGGACGATTCCAGTGGCGCTGCTCGAGCTTGCAGTGTTGTTGGTTAAGGTGTTGTTGCTGGAAGAGCTGAGGTAGATTCCAAAGCTGTTCGAGTTTGCGGTGTTGTTGGCGATGCTTCCGTTCTGGGCATTTTGATAATAAATTCCACGACTCCAGTCTGTTACTGTCAAATTTTTAACAGTCACGTTTGTCAGCGTGGTTGATGAGTTGTAAACATACACGCCGTAAGTGAACGCTGTATCGTTGCCGTCAATCGTGTAGCCCGCGCCGTCGAAGGTCACGTTGCTCGAGATTATTTCAATGCAAGTGGTATTCGCGCTGTTCGTTATACTCTGATTGAGCACGTAAACGCCGGGCGAAGAAATCGTGGTGCAATTGCTTACGTTGGTCGTCTGGGCGCTCACGCTGCCTGCTAGGAATAGGGAGAACAGTAGGACTAAGCTAGCCAAAATCACCCTCATTTCTCCCCCCTCCTCTCCAGATCCATATCTTCCGTCTTTAGAGGGCAGCCCCCTACCTCCTACCATGGAGTATTACTTTAATACGCATAAGCTTAAAGTTTATCCGCATGGATGCGTATGAATACGTATATATAGTACATGACATGAAAAAAATAAATTATGCGCAAGCTGCGCCTTAATACCACTATATCCCAAAAGCACTGGGAACTTTTGGATAAAAATGTTCAAAAACACGGCACGCAGAGCAGGGTACTGGAAGCCGCTCTTGAGGCGCTTAAAAGTGAGCTTGAAAGTAATGAAGCGCGACTTCCACCTGAAAAGCAACTTTTGATGCGCGTGATGATGGAGTTTGGGGGCTGTGTCTGCTTCCTACACAAAGATCTTTTTTTGGAGCTGGTGAGGACCATGGATTTTGAGCGAGTCACAGAGATAGTAACCAAGTTAAAGCTGCCGGAGCTCAATGTGGCATTCTACTACCAAAAACCCATTAAAGAATGCAGTTTGAAAGAAGTTGTGGATGGAGCAGTCATCGCCTGCAAGGTTGGGAACTGGCTCCAGAGTATAAGTTGCGCTGACAAAGGCGAATATTACCTCATAGAGGCAACCCATGGTGGTGGGTGCCTGAAATGCTCTAAGTTATTTAATTTATATTTTGAAAATGTGTTCAACGCATATGGAGCAAAAACCCAATGCACGCTCTCCGAGTACGGCCTATTCGTGAAAGTATTTAAAAAATGACGCAGCGTTTTTTGCAGCCGTTAGGCAAACTTATTAATATTTAAGGGCGAATGAAATTCTTCCCTCCTCAAAAGAGGAGGTAGTTCTCTCTGGAGTTGTCGCAAAGATAAATGAGCGTATAGTAGACCTAAAGATGTCCGAAAGGAAACTCACCGCAAAATACGCGTCTCTCGAAAAGCTGGAGGAGAGAATCAAAAAAGAGGGCGTCAAGCCTGAAGACCATACCCTATACAACGACCTACTCGAGTGGAGGGCAATTAAGCACGAGCTCGAAGCAAGCGGCATTTTTAAGGAAGTTTTAATCATAGGTGCCAAAATCAGAGCCATAATAAGCGAGACGCTTTTTCTTGAAATATACTACGACCCAACCACAAAAAGCTACTCCTACGGTTTGGTTGATATGACCCTTCCCTATATTGGAGACAAAAGAATTTTTGGCTGGGACGACTATCCCCATGAGGGCATGAAAGAAATCAAGCGCCTTAAGAGCTATCCGCATCACTTCCAGCGCAGGGAGAAGGAAACGTATCAAAGTATTTGAAAATTGAAGCATGTGGATAGATGGAATAGTCGCTAAAAAATAGCTATTTCTTCTTCCCTCTCTTGTACTCCTCTATAAAGCGGGAGAGCGCCTGATAACCAACATCCGACTCCGAGGAAAAGTCGCCGCTCTTTATGATTTCCTGGATTTCCTTGTAAAGGTACGGAGAAACGTACACGGTGATGCGCTCTTTTCGCTTTGCTTTCGGCACTTTAATACCCCTTACCCAACTTACCAAAAACTATATATATCGATTTTGGCACAATACAGTAGCTAAAGAGTGATTATATAATGCCTAAACTTGAGCTTGCAAGGTCTATCGCGAGAGAAGTCGGTGAGGGAAGCAGGGAAGTTAAAGCCCTCGCAGCCTGCATTCTCATTCTGGTCGAGGAAATTGAAAAGCTGAAGCACCAGCAAAGCGAGGAATGATTAGCACATAAATTCCTTTTCGTTTACATAGCGATATGCAGAGTAAGCAGCGGTTACGCCTTCCGCTGCTCCGGTAATCGCCTGTTTGAAGGCAGTGTCTGTAACGTCGCCTGCTGCAAAAATGCCGCCGACGTTTGTTTTCGCCTGCCTGTCTATCTTTATCTCCCCTTTTTCGTTCGTTTCTACTCCGAGCTTTTTTGCGAGCTCTGACAGCGGCACACTGCCGATTGCAACGAAGAGCCCGTCAACTTCGAGTTCTCTGCTTCCTTTGTACTCTCTGTCCAGAACAGCACAGCTCACATTTGCATCTCCCTTAATCTCAACCACGTTCGCTCTGGTTATTACCTCGATTTTCTTGCTGCCTTCGATTCTCTTCGCATTTATTGATTCGGGACGAATTTTCTCGCCGCGGTAGATTATGTAAACCTTTTTCGCATAAGTTGCGAGCAGGAGCGCCTCCTTTGCCGCAGAGTCGCCTCCGCCTATGACAGCCGCAACCTTATCTCGGTAGAACGGGCCGTCGCAGAGTGCACAGTAGTGAACGCCTTGATTTTCAAACTTCTCTGCTCCAGGCACCTCTAATTTTCTGTGCTTTGTGCCGGTTGCAAAGATTATGCACTTGCTCAGGAATTTTTTCCCGCTGGTAGATATCTCGAAGCAGTTGCCCGCTCTCCTGACATCAATTGCCAAATCCTCCAGAAGCTCTGCGCCGTACTCCTGCGCATGCTCCCTCAGCTTCCCGGCAAGCTCTGCACCCGAGATGCTTTTGAAGCCAGGATAATTTTCGATGCCTGTCGTTAGAGTAATTGTCCCTCCCAAATTATCTCCGACTATCAAAGTCTTCATTCCGAGTCTTCCTGAATACATCCCGGCCGCTAATCCTGCTACTCCGCCCCCGATTATCACGACATCGTACATGGAATAAAGTACGCTGCTCTGAATAAAAATTTTTCTGGTTAGGATGAGATTTTAAATAGAAGAAAATGCATAGAAGTTGATTGATATGCTCAAAGCGATAGAAGAAAAATGGGTAAAAAAGTGGGAAGAAGCAAAGCTGTTCGAGGCAGACCCCGTAGAGGGAAAGCCGAAGATATTTGTAACTTTTCCCTTCCCTTACATGAATGGTCCCCTGCACATAGGGCATGCCTTCACTTCCACGAGGTGCGATGTATATGCACGCTTCAAAAGGATGCAGGGGTGCAATGTCCTTTTTCCCTGGGCGTGGCACATAACCGGCGAGCCGATTACCGGAGCTGCGGAGCGTATTAAGAAGGGCGATGCCGAGCAGCTCAGGATATTCAGGGAAATAGATGAGGTGTCGGAGGAAGAGCTGAAGAAATTTACTGACCCAAAGTATATCGCAAGCTACTACATAAAAGAGTCAAGGAATTCGCTCAAAGAGCTCTGCCATTCAATAGACTGGCGCAGAGAATTCACTACAACCTCGCTTCATCCGCAGTTCAGCAGATTCATCGAATGGCAGTACCTGACGCTGAAGAAGAGAGGATATGTCAGGAAGGGCACGCACCCGGTTGTATGGTGTCAGAACTGTGA
>JACRDW010000010.1 GCA_016212785.1 Methanobacteriota archaeon
CGGGCGATTCTGTTACCATAGAAATACTGCTCGACCACGAGAGGATGCCCACCATACAGGTGCTGAAGAGGAGCTACATGATAAACAAATCCATGCTCGCCGACGTTATAAAGGCCTTTAAGGAAGGAGACGCAAAGCTTCTCGGCGACGTAATAGTAAGGGAAAGCGAAATAGACCGCCTCTACTTCCTCGTCGTGCGCCAGCTCAAAAGTGCAGTTCGCTATCAGCAGGTTGCGGAAAAGCTCGGGATAACCAACCAGAGGGACAGCTTAGGCTACAGAATCGTGGTAAAGAGCTTCGAGAGAATCGGAGACCATATAGAGAACATTGCAAAGAGCGGACTCCAGCTGATTGAAAAAAAACAGAGTATTGAAAGATTCGAGGGGCTCGCAGCCAGGGTTCTCGAGGTGTACGAGAAAGCTGCGGGCGCGCTGTTCAAACAGGACATAAGCATGGTAGACGGAGTTTTTGATGACTTGAAAGAGATAGAGAAAATGTACCTGAAGATTTCTAACAGCCTGTTCCAGCAAAAAATGGGCGTGCAGGCATCGCTGCTCCAGAAGACCGTTCTGGACAGCCTGAGCAGAATCTCGGGATACAGCGCAGATATAGCAGAGATAGCGATGAATATGTCTGTTAAAGTGCCGTAGTAAAAGGAGCTGAGAAGATGAAAGTACTATTCGTGTGCGTGGGCAACTCCGCTAGGTCGCAAATGGCAGAGGCGATTTTCAACAAGATTGCAGGAAAAAAAGAAGCGCAGAGCGCAGGCACTCAGCCTGCGGATAAAGTGAGCTCAAAAGCAATTGCTGTGATGAGAGAAATCGGAATTGACATAAGCATGCGGAAGCCAAAGCTGCTGACCAGGGAAATGGTCGAAAAAACTGAAAAAATCATAACCATGGGCTGCCTCGACAGCGCCTCCTGTCCTTTGTTTCTTTTAGAAGACAAATCGAAGCTCGAGGACTGGAAGATAGAGGACCCGAGGGACAAGCCTATAGAAAAGGTAAGGGAAATCAGGGACGAAATAAAGCGGAGGGTGGAGGGGCTTGCTGGGGAAGAGAAACAGGGTACTATTGCGTAATCAGGTCTTACAATATATTTATATATCTAAAGAAAAGCAATGGAAAGTAGGGAAGCCAAAGATGTTAATGCTTTTAAATAAAGAATTTATCTTTAACGTAGTTAAGTTAACTTCTATTAGTAAGAGGGAATAATAAATGGAAAATATTTTCAGTAAGTTAGATAGTGAAATATTGGTTAATTTAGAGAAGAAGAAGATTTCGGAGGAATTAATTAAATACTGTAGAGAAAGTAAAGAGGAGCTGACTCGCTTAGAGGATAAAGTTATGCAAAAGGATGATATTTTAGATGGTTTAAAACTTTTTTCCTCATGTGATACATGTATCTCAATTTTAGAAAAAGTTACTCCAGAACTGGAGAAAGCGAAAGAAGTGGGTGAAAATCCAATTTCTTTAGAACGAATTTATGACATTCTTTTAGCCGTGGTGGCAATTGGAGATAGAATATCTGAAATATTTAATGGCGAAGGAGCTGCATCTTTCAACGTTAAACAAATAAGGGAATATTCCCTTAGCTTACAAGAGGAAGCGGAGAAAAGGGGATTAATCGAACCATTGAGTGATAAAATCAGAAGAATACCTAAAGAATTGAGAAAGTCTATAGCCGAAAAAGCACTCGCTTTAAATTCATAGAAGGCGATTGCTTTGCGTCCAGTAGTGTTTTTTGAAGTCTCTGTTTTGATAAGCGCATCCGTCAGAGAGTTGGACACCGAAGATGAATTTAAAATTGAGCACCCATTCTATCCTCAATCCAAGGGAGCAGTTAATTTAATAGAGAGAGGAAAAATAACAGGCGTTACTACTTATACAGTCGAAAATCAGGCAAGTAAAAAGATTGAAAAAGCAATACTTGACCAAATCAAAATCGAAACACAGGACATAAGACAGAATAGAGAAAAATATAAAACCTATTCTCAGTTGCTTGATACTATCCAACGAAAATTTAGTGACAATATTCGACTAATGGATAGATTACGAATAGATGAAGAAGGGGTTGAAGATATACTTAATAATGAAGTTAATCTAATGTACGCTAAATTATTAAAAGACGCAGAAACCCCTCCCGAAAAAACATGGTCAGAGTCGCCTCGTTTTAGAGGGGTAGCTATAGAAATAACTAAATCTACATGGAAAAGGCATACGAGAACGATAGAAGAATTACAAAGAAAATCTATATTTCCTGACCCAACGGACCGTAGGATATTATCAGAGGCAATATACCTACGAAAGTTTCGATTTAAAGACACACGATTTTTCTTAGTTTCATGTGATAATCATTTTTGCGGAATGAGACCACCGTATAACGAAATTCCTAGAGAAATTGAAAGAAAATTTAATATAAAATGCTTATTACCTGAAAGGCTATTTGAATCTGTGTGAATTTTTTGATAACGCAACACCCTTTCAAAGAGTATTAAAAGTCCCTATAACACAAAACTACAGGGGGAAATATTAATATACCCGTAGTGGTTTAAAAAGTGGGGGGTTAAAGTGAAATACGACGTTATTATAGTCGGCGCAGGTCCTGCAGGCATGTTCGCTGCATACGAGCTTGCGAAGAAGAGCAATTTAAAAGTCTTAATCGTAGACTTCGGCAAGGACGTGAGCAAGCGGATATGCCCGATGGAAAAGACCAACGTCTGCGTGAAGTGCGAGCCGTGCAACATAATGAGCGGGGTAGGGGGCTCTGGAGGCCTGAGCGATGGGACGCTGAACATTAAGCCTGACATCGGGGGTAATTTATACGAACTCATGAGCGAGAAGGACGCATGGGAGCTCGTCAGATACGTGGATAAAATATACGTAGAGAACGGAGCGCCGAAGAAGCTGTACGAGGCAACGAGCAGCGAGGGGGAGATGCTCTCCAGAAAGGCTGCCTCCGCAGGCATTGAATTCATTCAAATACCGCAGCGCCACATCGGGAGCGACCACACGCCGGAGGTGGTAGCCTCGCTGAAAAAAAATTTGGAGCACAATGGCATAAAGTTCCTGCTCAGCACAGCTGTTGAGGATATCCTGGACGGAGAACTCAAGCTCTCGGATAACAAAAAAGTGAAAACGAAATACATACTCGCCGCTCCGGGACGGTCGGGCGCTCCGTGGCTGGTCAAGCAGGCTAAAAAGCTCGGACTGAAAATAAGGCACGGACCAATAGACGTCGGGGTGAGGGTAGAGTTGCCGGGAATAGTTATGGACCCGGTGTGCAGAATCAACAGAGACCCAAAGTTCCACATAATAACCGAAACGTACGACGACTTCGTGCGCACCTTCTGCGTGAATCACCGCGGCTACGTCGTTAAAGAGGTTTACAAAGATTATGTCGGAGTAAACGGGCACTCGCTCAGGGACAAGCAGGCAGAGAACACCAACTTTGCATTTCTGACGAGAATAGAGCTTACAGAGCCTGTCGAGAACTCGACAATGTATGGGGAATCCATAGCAAAAACCGCAACCACGCTCGGCGGGGGCAATCCGCTAGTGCAGAGGCTCGGAGACCTCAGAAGAGGCAGGCGCTCTACCTGGAAGAGGATAGACAGAGGTCAGGTTAAGCCGACCCTGCGCAGCGTTACCCCGGGCGATGTTTCAATGGTCATGCCTCACCGAATAGTTACAAATATTCTCGAGGGTCTGGAAAGACTGGACAAGGTTATACCCGGCGTTGCCTCGGACTCGACGCTGCTTTATGCGCCTGAAATAAAATTCTATGCGATGCGGGTAGAGGTCGGCAAAAGTATGGAGACCAGCATTCCGAATTTATTCGTCGCAGGCGACGGCGCAGGAGTTTCGAGGGGTTTGATAATCGCAAGCGCAACCGGAGTGCTGGCTGCGAGGGGAATTTTGGAGAAGGAAAAAGCGTAGAAAATCCGCACGCTAGGTAAAAGGAGTTTTATATTCCGGAAGCGATTTATTATATATACAATAACTTTTATATAAGTTAAAGTAAGTGAAATTATATGAAATGCGAGTTTCGACCTTCCATCCATGCAAAAAATCAGATGATAGCGCGCGGTATATCAAAGAAAGAGATTATGGACTGCATTTTGAAAGGAGCAAAAAGGTTGCAGGGAAAAAAGATAATTGGAATCTTCGGGAAGGTGGAAGCCGTATTTCTAAAGAAACCGTGCCACTACTACGTCATAACCACTTACTGGAGGTAGAAAAATGAAGTGCCCTGTATGCGACGAAAGCATGGAAAGAAAGATGGTTCCTTACTCCGTAGGAGGTGTAAAGCTCGGCGTTTTTGAGGCCGACGTTTGCTCCTGCGGCGAGGTATTTTTTACAGAAAAATCGTCTGATGCAATAGACAGGAAAGCAAAAGAAAAGGGACTATGGGGGTTTGAGAAAAAAGGAAAGGTAGGGTACTCGGGGAACTCGCTGATTGTCAGAATACCAAAAAAAGTCGCAGACTTCATGCAGCTTAAAAAAGGCGAAGGAATACTAATCAGGCCCGAGGATAAAAAGCGCCTCATTATCGAGGTCGTATAGTTGGGCTCCGACGTAAAAGGAGTATAAAGCAGCGACTTATGGGCGAGATTAATGAGAGGATTTATAAGTTATACGGATTGGACGAAAATGATAGAAAGGTGGTTGAGGAGTTCCTGGAGATGTTCTAAATCTTCGTCGTTATTTTGCACCCCTCCTTACTTACAATCACCGTGTGCTCAGCCTGCGCTACCATGCCGCGCTCCTTTTCTCTGAGAATGTGATACGCATAAATCGCCTGCGAATAAGCCAGCTGCCTTAATGCCTGGTTGAGCTTGAATCTCGGCATTAAATTTGAAATCCACCTCTCTGCGAATGGCAGGTCTCCATAGTTAGTCTTGACGTGCTGAAGGATGTCCCTCGCCTCCTTCATTCTGAGCGGTCTGTCGCAGAGGTAGCGGAAGATTATTGCATTCGCATCGTCCACAACTCTTCCTGCGCCGTTTGTTGCAAAAGGCTCAATCGCAAGCACGTCGCCCTCGTTTATAACATCTCCGTGCCTCGTCTTTATATTCGGTATTAATACTCCCCCGTGCAGATTCCATCTCTTTAGCATGTGCCCCGTGAGGTTGCTTATCGGCAGGTAGCCCATGTCCTTGATTGTGTTCTCCACAACTTCGCCGAGCTCGCTCGTAAGTACGCCCGGCTTGACGAGTTCAATCACGTTCTCGAGGGCTTTCTCAGCAGCTTTTATTAATTTATTAGAGCCTCCGCCCACAATTATCGACTTTGCAATGTCCGCTATGTAGCCGTCGACGTGCACGCCGATGTCGAGCTTTACCAAATCGCCTTTCTTGAAAGTCGACTCGTCCCATGCCTGCGGCGAGTAGTGCGCCGCTATATCGTTAACGCTGATATTGCAAGGAAATGCAGGTTTTGCGCCTTTCTGCACCGCAAGCTCTTCCACGAAATTCGCAACATCGAGCAGTTTCGCTCCCGGCGTTATCTTCTTCAATCCTTCTTCCACGACCTCAACTGCGATTTTTCCTGCCTTTTCATACTGCTCTTGCATTTCAAAGCTCCTCTCCAAATACAAGCTCTACTTCAAAGACTCTTCTCTTATTTTCTCTGTCAAGCTCTTTCTCTCTTCTGGCAAACACAGCGCTTCCGTTTATTTTCATTGCAAGGGCGATTACGTGGCAGTCTGCTAGAGACATCTTTCTTTCGCATTTGATTTTTCCCGCTTCGGAGATTAGTGGCTCGCCGTACGGAATAACGTAGTTTGAGGATATTAAGTCGTTAAGCTTTTCGTCAGCAAGTCTTGCACCGAGGGTGCGACACAGAATGTAGTACAGTTCGGTAAGCGCAAGTTCTGTGGTGAAGGCTTCATCTGCATCCCCAAGGAGATTCTTAATCTTCTCTCCAGTAGGGGTAGCGTATGCGAGCTCGATTAGAGTACTTGCGTCAAGTACCAAGCTTTTCAAGCCTGCTCTCCCCCTCAGCTCTCAGCTCTCTGAGGAGCTTCCTTGCCTCTTCTACTGTGCCTCTTGCACAACCGTAAAAAGATGCAAAGCGCTGCTTATTTTTCCCTTCAACTTTGGTCTGATCAAGTAAATGCCTTATAGCCTCGTCGAAAGATACTCTCTTCTTAATCTTTAACTGCAGTCTTGAAGCCACTTCGAAAAGCTTTTTCTGCGTCGTTTGGGAGATTTGTATAGTTGCCATAGTATAACCAGCAGATACATATGCTATAGCAAATATATAAAGTTACTTCATCTTTTCCAAGACCTCAAAAATCTCAGAGATGTCTGCAATTTCAAAATCAGGCCTCTCTGCTTTCGAGGCAGGCTTCTCGTTCCTGTGCTTTCCCTTAAGTATTCTAATCGTGTGCATGCCTGCTCTATTGCCTCCAAGTATATCGCTGTCTAGCTTATCTCCGACCACTGCACACTCTTCTGGTTTTAAATTTAACTTTTTTACCGCAAACTCGAAGATTTCCTTCTGCGGCTTTTCGTATTTCAGCTCTTCAGAAGTAGCGACAACGTCGAAGAGGTGGTGAATGCCGAGACCAATCAGCTTCTCCCACTGCTTCACTGCCAAGCCGTTGGATATTACGCCCAGCTTGTATTTTTCTTTGAGTTTCAGAAGAATCGGTACGATTCTTGGAAACGGCTTCAGGTAGCCTGCCTTCGTGTGCTCGTAAGCAACAACGCCGGCTGCAATTATCTTCGGATTCCATGCAACGCCGAGTTCCTTAAGAAGCTCATCGTAGTGCCTGCTGTAGTTAGAGCCGAACTTTTGTATGACCTTTTCCAGAAGTTTGGAGAGCTCCTCTTCGTCGCTCACCGGCAGCCCTGCGTCTATCATTGCACGTATGGAATTTTTCCTGGCCATCGTCGTTAAGCTCGTGCTGTCGTAGAGCGTGTCGTCGATGTCAAAGAATATTGCCTTGAGCATAACAAAAGCCTCTGTACGTCAATATTTATTTTCTTTTTGGGTGATTCCGTTAGGAAGCTGGCGCTTGCGTGAGCAAGACCGAATAGTTTTGCGCCTACCTTCGGTAGTGCCATCTTCCTTGCGGAAGTAGACTTTTTCTTTTGAAAGGCAAAGCCTTTAGAAAAGAAAAAGGATTCAAAACCATTTTTTTATACTCTCCTGCTCAATTCCTTCTTTCAGGTAGTCCTTGGAGTAGCCCATGGCTTCTATTATTCTAAGAACTGCGGGCATTATCTGGTTTTCTATGTAATATTCAGGGTCGTAGTCCTGCAGAGAGACGAATTCCACAGGTTCGGCTCGCTGGGATATCATTTTCGTGCCTTTGGTTATGACGTAACTAATTATCATTCCCGGAGCGACCTCTCTACCCCTTTTGACCAGCTTCTGCGCAGCTATAACGTGCGGTTCGATGTTCTTGTAAGCCGAGATTCCCTTTGTAAGCTGGGTGTAAATAGTTATGTCCTCCATTGAAACGTTTCTGCTGCGAATATCCTCTATGGTTTTCCTTACTATGCTCGCAGCTTTCTCGGGAGACGCGTCCTTTAGAAGTGCGCTGAGGACTTCCTGTTGGGTTCTCTTGGCAATCGGCGCCCAGTCCCTGCGAACGAATTCCAGACCCTTAACCGTGATTTTGTCCCATTCGTCGATGAGCGCGTAACGCTTCTTGGTAACGAAGATTCCCCTTTTATAAAAGCCCTCGTGCTCGAGCTCGATAATTCCTGGAAGAGTTTTATTCACGTGCTCGAGGAATTGCAGCGCCTTTTCCTTTTCTTTTCCAATCAGCACGAACAGAGAGTCGGTATCGCCATATACGACTTCCAGCTTAAATTCCTCTTCAGCAATTTTCATGACTTTCTGTATGTACATTCTCGCAAAAGCAGCAACGCTTTCAGCGCACTCTTTTTTATACCACCTCGCCCTCGGATAGCCCATGTAGCCGTAGAAGGAATTTGCAAGGATTTTTAGAGCGTACTGCTGCACCTCGAGCATTCTTTTCTCGAGCTCGTCCTTGCTCTGCCTTATTCTCTGCTTCATTTTCATCCTGTGGTCTATCAGATTTTCGAGTATCGCAGGGATAAAGCCTTTCTTTTCTTTCGAAAAGCAGTAATCCAAGCCCGGAACTCTGTTCTCATTGCGCCCCCTCATGAAAGTTGAGGGGTCGATGTTGTGCGTCACAATCACACTCGGATAGAGACTCCTGAAGTCGAAGACTGCGATGTCTTCTGAGATGCCTTTTTTCGGTTCCCTTACATAGCCGCCGATGTACGTTTCTTCGGTCCTTCTAATGAATTCCTCTCCGGCAGGGTGATTTGGTATCAGCTCGCTTCCTTTCGATGCTTCCCGCATCAGTAACCATTCTACCAGCTGCCCGGCAGTCATTCTTGAAACGTCGTGAAGCGGCTGTTTTACTATCCTGGTAAGCTCGTACTGAAGAGGCAAGAATTTTTCAGCAAGCCTCAGCGTTACTTCCGCATCCTCCATTGAATATTTTATAAGCTTTTCAAGATTTTCTCCGCCCTCATCCCAGTCTCTCCACAATTTGTCCCCTGGTATTTTTTCCTTCTTGATGCCGAGCACTTCTTTAACAACGTTTTCCAGAACATAGCTACTGAGCTTTACCGCTCTTCTTATGATTGGGTAGAGGTCTATATGCGCTCTGCCCTTTATCCTCGCCTCCGGCAACGCACGCCTTCCCTTGATTTGCACTTCGCTGCCATCTCTTCCAAGAGCCAAGACGAGCTCGAGTTTCTTGAGCCTCTCCACGAGATATGGAAAGTCGAAATTATCTGTGTTATAGCCGACGAGTATGTCGAAGTCCTCCTGCCTCATTATTTCCTCAAATCTCTTCAAAATCGCCTTTTCATTTTCCAGAACCTCGACGAAGTCGATGTTCCTATCGGGCTTCTTCCAGGTCAGAACTTTTCTCAAGCCCGTATTCGAGGCAAGGCTTATCATTATTATTGGGTCCACCTTCTCCCTGGGCGCACCCTTCGGATTGTAAACTTCGGTATCAAAGGCAAGCACTTTTAATTCCGGAAATTTTCCTTCTGCTAGAGAAATCTTTCTAATCCTCAGCTCAGCATTCGATTTCTCTCCTTCGACCTCAATCCAGCTGAGAGGAGCGATATCCCTGTCGATTAAATAGCGCCTGACGAATAGAATGTCGTGCTCGAGTACCATATCCGCGCCTTCTATGTTTTTTATAATCTCCCTGAGCCTCGGCACGTCCTGAGGATGCTCCAGCACGACTTTAAGCGCCTTTAAGTCCCTCCCAAAAAATTTTTTGTCCTCAAGCAGCACATCCTTAACCCTGCTCTCTCCGTTTCCAGCTTCCCTGATTCTCTCAACTAAGCCTTCAACCTCGCCACTCGGAAGCGCATATAAGTAAGGCAGGAAAGAATCGTCCACTGCGATGAAGTTTGCTTCCTCGCCTTTTAGAAAAAGTTTTACAACTGCCCTGCCGTCTCTAGTCTCGTAGTCTATGTCCAGTAAAAAACCCTTCATGCTCTATATTAAGTTGGTAGAGATATAAATTTTTAGTTGTTAAGCAAGTGCAAAATGCTTATGGTATTCAGATGTCCTGGAAGCGAGGGCGCAAGAAGACCTGAAATAG
>JACRDW010000011.1 GCA_016212785.1 Methanobacteriota archaeon
AAACCGGTCCCTCTATATAGCTGCCCGATTTTATTATCGATTTCTTTCCCAAGTACAGCTTCCCCCTGCGCTTCACGAATTCTTCAATTTCGCCCCAAATTCTTTCTTCCATCCTGCCCAGCATCTCCTGGTTGGAATCTAGATAATTCCAAGGATTCCCTACATCGCTCCACAAGCCTTTTATCATAGCCCCTCTCGCAACTTCGCCTTCATCGATTAAAATCCTGATTGAGGAGGTAATCTCGTATTCGCCCCGCTCTGACTTTTTCGTCTTCTCTATTGCCCCAAAGATTTTTGGCGAGAATGCATAGATACCTGCATTTGCTAGATTCGAAACATATTTTTTCGGCTTTTCGATTATTTCGACTACCCTGCTATTCTTGAGCCTGACAACACCGTAGCTACTTGGCTCCTCGACTTTCCTCAGGCCGAGAGTGGCTACGGAGTTGCTGTGCGCAGACAATACGCCGTCTACGCATTCGCTGGATATCAGCGTGTCTCCGTTCAAAACTAGAAAATCCTCATTCAGCTCAACCATGCCAATTGCGTGCGCGGTGCCGAGCTGCTGGTTTTGGAAAACGTATTCGATTTTGATGCCGAAGTCAGAGCCTTCGCCGAAGTATTCTCTTATTTTTTCCTCTCCGTACCCCACAACCAGTACGACCTCTCTGACTCCTGCCTTTCTGACAGCCTTGATGACGTGCTCCAGGATAGGCCTGCCTGCTAGGGGGAGCATGCACTTTGGAGTATCTTCTGTCAATGGCTCCAATCTAGTTCCTCTACCTGCCGCAAGAATTACTGCCTTCATTTCAATCCCTCACTCGCTCTTGACCAAAAACATCTCGCTTCACTTTCTCCACAGCGCTCTTAAACTCTTTCTCAACTAAATTTAAAAGCTCCTCTACCCTCTTTTTACTTTCTGCCTCGACGGTAGCTCTAATTAAAGGCGTGGTATTCGATGGTCTGAGCAGCGCCCAGCCGTCCTTGAAAATTACCTTTGCGCCGTCCGTAAGATCGAGTTTATAACCCTCCTCTTTGGAATTCCTGATTATCTGCTCCATCGCCCTGAATTTAATCTCGTCAGGGCAGGAAAAATTCTTCATAATTTTTGGATAGCTCGGTATCTCGTCTGCCATCTCGGACAGGCTCTTCTCGGATTTTGACAGTATTTCCGCCAGCTTCAAGCTTACCAGCGTAGGGTCGTCAAAGAAATAGAATTCTGGCATGAAATAGTGGGCGCTGGTTTCCATTGCAAAAAGCGCCCGGTGCTTCTTTATAGCTTCTGTTACGAAGACGTCTCCAACTCTGACCCTTTTAAGCGTGCCTCCAGCTTTTTCTATTTCCCTCTCAAGAATCATTGAGCATTCTATGTTCGCGATGATGTTTCCCTTTTTTCTTTCAAGAATATCTCTGGAAATGATTATTCCAATCTTCTCGGTCTGTACCGCTCTTCCCTTATCATCCACAAAAATTACTCTGTCCCCATCGCCGTCGTAGCCTGCGCCGAAGTCTGCTTTTTCTGCCGCAACCATTTTTTTAAGCTCGCTCAGGCTTGCTTCAGACGGCTCGGAATCCCTTCCGGGAAATGTTCCGTCTATCTGCGCATTTAGAGTCGAAACTTCTGCGCCGAGCTCTTCAAAAGCTTTTGGAACTGTCAGGGAAGAAACGCCGTTTCCAGAATCCAGAACAACTTTTATTTTTTTCTCGAGTTTAAATTTCGGCAGCAAAAAATCAAGGTACTCCCGTATCGTTGTATTTGAATTTAACTTATTTATTGAGCCAAGTTTGTTCCATGCAGCAAGTTTGAACTTGCCGCTTAAGAAAATTTTTTTGATCTCTTCATTCTGCTCCGTATAACCCGAACCGTCGCCGTGGCGGAATCTAACGCCGTTGTACTCTGGAGGATTGTGCGATGCTGTGATATAGGCGCCAGCATCATAGCCGCCCCTCCATATCTTAAAATTTGCAGTTGGTATTGGCACCAAGCCAGTCGTAAAGCAGTTGCAGCCGGTAGAAGCTAATCCCGAGACGAATGCGCTCTCCACTATCTCGCTGCTCGTTCGACCGTCTCTGGCAATAAGCACATTTCCGTTGCCGCCCAGATAGGTGCCGAATGCAGCGCCGATTTTAGCAGCAATATCCGGGGTCAGCTCTCTGTTGAAGATTCCTCTCACATCATAGGCTCTGAAAATATGCTCCATGTTCATGCTCCAAACTTCTCAGACCTGTTCATTAAATCCAGCAGGAGTGGCATCAAATCCTGTCCTTTGATTCTGCCCAAGCCCCCCTTCGCTGTGCTGCGCTCGTCGAATTTTTTAACATAGTCTGTTCTGGCTTCAGGTCCGCAGAGCACAACCGGAACAGAATCGCCGGTGTGGTCGCCGTAGGCGAGCGAGGTGGTGTGGTCGCTCAGCAGCAGCAGGTAGTTTTTCTTGGAAAATTCCAGGAGAGGCTTCAGTGCTTTGTCTATCTCCTCAATCAATTGAATTTTTTTCTTTGCATCGTGGTCATGAGAAGCTTCATCTGGCTCCTTTATGTTCATGAGAAGGAAGTCGTATCTGTTCAGAGTGCCAAGACCTTGCTTAATTCTTGCGCTGTAATCTTGCTTCGCTTCAATCACCTCCATGCCCGCCAGCCTCGCAATTCCCTTTATAATGCCGGTCGTGGCTATACATGCCCCTGAAATGCCGTACTTCTCTTTAAATGGCTGCAGTCTGGGCGAAGCACCGCAGCCGCGAAGCAAGAGCATGTTTGCAGGCTGTCCTCTCAAAACTTTATGAACCTTCTCAGAAAAAGCATTAACTATGCTTGCTGTTTTTCTTGCCTCTGGCGATGCATCCAGCGCCCTTACCTTTCTAACTTTTTCTCCAGTAACGTGCGGGTCTGAATCAGAGACTTTATGGCTCAGTTTTTTTCCCCTGAGAATTAGAACTCCGCGATGAGATACTGATTCTTTGAAGATAATTTCAACTCCAGGTATCTTTATTCTGTTAATAGCCCTGGCAAGCTCATCTGTGCCCCTGCTTATCCGGCCCGCCCTTCTGTCCAGCACGACCCAATTTTCGTCGACTGTTGCGAAGTTGCATCTAAAAGCTATATCCCCCTGCCTGAGCTTGAGACCGACTCCTGCCGCCTCAAAGGGACCCCGCCCTGTATAGACTTCATAAGGATCGTAACCCAAAAGAGCCAGATGCGTTGTATCAGAGCCCACCCTGACGCCCGGAGCAATCGGGTCTAAGATTCCTGTTATTCCCCTGCGGGCGAGCGCATCCATGTTTCGCTTTTTTGCAACCTCTAGGGGCGTTCTCCCTTTTAATTCCCTGACGGGTCTGTCAGCCATTCCGTCGCACACTAGCATTAGGGCTTTCATAAAAGAATGTTGCCCTAACATATAATTAAACTTTTGGCTTCTTAATCCCTAACCCCGTTCTTGCTTACGCTGAATATCGCCTCGCCTTCAGGCAGGTTGGGCGAGTCTATCAGCCTCGCTACCCTTTTGCCTCCTTTTGATTTTCTCAGGTAAATCCTGAACGTTGAGGAGTGCCCTACAACGTGACCTCCAATCGGTGCAGTGGGGTCTCCAAAGAAGAAATCCGGTCTCGCCATGACCTGATTTGTTACCACAACCGCTAAGTTGTATATGTCGCTCAGCCTCTGCAGGTGGTGCATGTGGCGGTTGAGCTTCTGCTGCCTCTCGCTGAGCATGGCACGGCCGGAGTAGTCGCTGCGAAAGTGCGAAGTTAAGGAATCGACCACTATCAGCCCGATATTCTTCTCCTTTATTATTTCCTCTGCCTTCTCAGCTATCAGCACCTGATGGTCGCTGTTGTATGCTCTTGCAACGATTATGTTGTCGAGAACAGGTGCAGGGTCTAACTCCAGAGCTTCAGACATCTGTATGATTCTCTCAGGTCTGAACGTGTTCTCAGTATCTATGTAGAAAGCAGATTTCTCCAGTCCGTTTTTCTCTTCCGGAAGCTGAACGTTTACTGCCAGCTGGTGGCAGATTTGAGTCTTTCCTGAGCCGAATTCCCCGAAGAATTCCGTAATCGCTTGCGTTTCTATTCCCCCGCCGAGCAAGTTATTCACAACCTCGCTGCTAGTGCTTATCTTCTTCATAGTTTTTCTTTTTTCAAGCACCTCGCTGCCGGTCATGAAACTGAGCTGGATTTTTTGCTTTGCGGCTTTTATTATCTTCTCCGCAGCGCTGTCTCCAATACTTGCTGCGTCGCTCAGCTCTCCCGGCTCTGCTGCCGCTATCGACTCGACCGTTGCGTAACCCGCCTCTCTAAGCTTTTCAGCAGTCGCTTCTCCTACTCCGGATAATTCTTCTAGTTCCATTTCTTATCCCTCCAGCAGCTTTGCTTCTTTCAATAAACTCCTGACCTCTTCTTTCGGGTCGGGGTCCAGCACAATATCCTGAATCACGAGCTCGTTTTTGCCTGAGAAGTCGCTGTGCTTAACGCTGACCGTTGCAATCACTTCTTTTCCGAGCATCTCGCTTCTTCTCTGCAATAACGCATCTGACACATTTTCGTTCAGCAGTTTCTCCAGGGGCATACCCGTCAGCAGCTCTGCCATCTTGTCGTAAAACGCTGCACGCATGCTTGCGGTGCCGTCGTCAATGACCGCATTTATCACCGCGCCTTTCCCATTCTTCCTGTCGAAAGTGGTTACGCTGTCGTAAATCTCCACCAGCGCCCCCCTGACTTCTGCTCTCTCTCCTTCTTTTAAATCTTTCAGCTCTTTTCTCTGAATTTCTGCACTAAATTCCGGAATCTCTTTTATTTCCCATTCCCCTGGATTTAGGATAACCTTGCCGTACTTTCCGACATTTATTTCTGGCTCGTTCAGTCTGAATTTGACATAGCCCTTCCTCACTTTTATAACGTCCCCCACCTTAATCTGTCCTTTCTCCACAAGTCCAACGTCCTCGCCCCACAGAACCAGCCTTGCTTTTCCAGTCTCGTCTCCAACTACTAGGTTCACAACCTTGCCTTTAGTTTTGTCTTCTCTCTCAAATTCCCGCACCTCGTATATCCGCATGACCCTGCAGAGCACGTCCACGCTGCTCATCCCGTCGCTCAGCTCGGAAATCTTCTTTTTTCTATCCTCCTGCAGGACGATGTCCTCTATCCCTTTTGGATTTGGTACAACCCTCGTTCTGTTGCCTATGTGAATCTCTGCCTCGCCGTTGATGCTCTCCTTTGCGTAGCCGTCTTTGATTCGCAGCGCATCATCCTCTCTGATCTTTCCCTCTTCGATTAAAGCTACGTCCTTGTCCCAGAAAACAGCCCTGATTGTTCCTGTCTCATCGCCGAGAATAAGAGAGCAAACCCTGCCTTTGGAACCGTCTTTTTTTTCAAATTCCCTTGCAGGAAATATGCGCACCACCTTAGCAACTAAGTCAACACTGGACATGCCCGGAATTACATTTTCTATTTTCAGCGCTGGAGTGCTTGAAACTCTTTCAAACAGATTCACTCCAACCTCGTTGGCCACGATGTGTGCAGCGCCTTCCAGAGTAACAAGACCGCCGAGCTCTTTCTGCTTTCTTTCAATCCTCTCCCTGATTTCCCCCTCCTCCAGACCCGCCTCTTCTGAGATTTTTTTTACAAGCTCATCCAAATTCATGGCAGAAAATATCACCTTACTATTATATAAAAACTTACCAAGAGCACCGGAAAAGTGATTTTCCAGCTGCTCCAACTTACGTTGATGCACTGGAAAAGTGATTTTCTCAATCCCACAAGGTAGGCGCAATGGTATTACTAAAATTTCCCAGAGAGCGAACGCCCTCTCGGCTAAAGCCGAGTGGGAAATTTTACGGTCTTGCTATCGCAAGCGTGCCGAGACCCGTTATATTACTTTCCCAGCGCTCTCAGCAAAATTTAATCTACTATTTCGTTAAGTTCAAATCAAATGCGTGAATACAAGCTTTTGGATTTGCCGGAAACCGAGAGACCGAGGGAGAGGCTTATTAAGCACGGTGCAGAGAATCTGAGCAGCGCAGAGCTGCTCGCAATTCTCCTGAGAACCGGCACGAAGAGCAACAGCATTCTCAGCCTCGCTAACATGCTGCTTAGGAAATACAATCTGAAACAGCTTTCCCAAGCCAGCCTTCCAGAACTGATGTCGATTCAGGGAATAAAGAAAGCGAAAGCCTGCCAGCTGCTCGCCTGCTTTGAAATTGCCAGTAGATTAGCATCATTTTCAGACGCTTTAAAGCCGAAAGTAAAAACTTCCAGCGACGTTTATGCAATCGTTTCTCCGAAGCTGCGCAGCCTGAAGAAAGAATGCTTTATCGCGCTTTACCTGGATACAAAAAATCAACTGCTGAGAGAGGATACGATTTCGATAGGAAGCCTGAGCGCAAACATCGTTCACCCGAGGGAAGTTTTCAAGGGCGCGATTTTAGAGTCTGCGGCTGCAGTTATAATTGCGCACAACCACCCGAGCGGAGACGCATCGCCAAGCAACGATGACGTTGAACTAACCAAGCGCCTGCTCAGCGCAGGAGAAATAATCGGAATAAAAGTTCTCGACCACATTATAGTCGGAGACGGGCAGTTCGTGAGTCTGAAGGAGCGGGGGCTGATGTAGAAATTCTTTATATAGTTAGAGGCTATGTCATATATGGAGTGATATTATGGATGTTGTGGTTATAAAGAGGGTGCTGCAGGAGCTGGAAAAAAGCTCTGCATCCATCAATGAACTGGCTTCTGCAGTTGGTATAGGCTGGAAAACCTGCGAAAACTACCTCGAAGGTCTAAAAATTACTGGCACTGTCGAAGAAATTAGGACGAAAAACCAGAGAATCTTCAGCCTTTCCAAGAAAAAACCCCAGTGGACGTTCCCGGCGAAGAGGAGGCTGGACTACGAAATAACATGGGTAAGGGAAACTCCATGAAATGCAATTTTGCTCTAAAAGAGGAATATCGCTTCGCAAAAATAGAAAATTCGCCAGATATCCCTGCTATAGACATACTGATATTCCACGAGAATTTTAAGAGTAGCATATCTGCGCTGGCAGTTATAGATACAGGATTTGATGAGGCACTTTTACTGTCAAAAATACTGCGTGATGCAGTCTACAAGTTTGTAGACCCATACGCTCATGGCACTTTATACGCGGGCAGCCTAGAGATACCGTGCGAACTTTATGCCTTAAAAATTCGCATCGCTGATAGGTGGCTGGATGCAATCGCCTATGCGCCGATAATAGGCGACTATGACAACTTAATCGGTAGAAAAATTTTGAATGATTTCAACCTCTGCATGAGAGCGCCTTCTGGGAAGGTGCATTTGGCTGAGAAATAAACTTTGCTATCGAGCTTTCCCCACCAGCCTCGCTTCCTCGATTATATAGCTTCCCCTCGCTCCGTCCCATTCCTTTCTCGCTTTTAAAACTTCGATTTTTTTCCTGAAGAGCGGCATGTCTAAAACGAAGGTTTCTGCCTCCCCGCCCTCGAAGCCGAGGTGAAAGCGGTATTTTTTTGCAAGCTTTTTAAGCTCTTCCAGTGCCTGAAAATCTATCTTCCTGCCCAGCCAGGATTCGTCCAGACCATGGGCGGAGACGGAAGTTACGATTACCTCAAATCCAGCGCTGAGCAATTCCTGCCAGTACTGCTCTGCATTTTTTTGCCACAGCGGCGCTATGGATTTCAGCCCGAGTTCTTCGCAAAGCGCATCTATGCGCTGCTTTTGATATTGCGAAGCTAAAGCTCCGGTTACGATTCCCTCTACTTCATTTTTAACCTGGAGGAACAAATTTTTCAGGTCATGAAGCTCCTTTTCCTTCTCGCCGGCTGTGCTTCCCTTTACAAGCGGTATCCCCATGGCTTCAGAGTGCAGCTCAGTAGCCCAGATGTTCGGGTGGTGGAACATATAGCTGTCGCTGCGCTCCGGTAGAACTGCTATGAGATATTTTATTTGATGCTGCAGCGCCATTAAATACGCCGCATACAGCGAGTCCTTGCCGCCGCTTATAAGCGCTGCGAGTTTCATATTATTCCTTCACCGCCGCAGAACTTCGTAACGAGCTCGAGCGTTGCCTTTGCAGATTCTTTGAGATATTCTTCTGAAACTCCTTTAACCCCGCACAGCACGATTGCGATGCTGCTCGTTGCCTCAGTTACCTTTGTGAGCTCTGAATCTCTGTACGGATAAATACAGAGTAGCTTTTCTTCGTCAGCTATTACGATTTCGTTGCTCGTTTTGTAGCTCACGCCGCCTATGCCAGCGAAGCTCTCCTCTTTCGAGTACCTTATCCTGAGCTCGCCTTTTATCTTTGCTGCATCGTACGCTCCCATTGGAATCAGCGTTAGAACCGAGGCGAGGTTGTAGGAATCGACGACGTTGTTGATTGAGGGCAGGTATTTTCCGGCAAAGACTCTGCGCAAAAGCGCTTCCGCAGATGGTCGCTGCTTCGTCGGGTCTATGCCGATTCCCCAGTAGAAATCGCGATAGCAGCGTATCAGCTGGTTTTCTTTCAGCGCTTCCAAAGTATAATTTTTCCTTAGCTCCTCAAACTTTTCTTTTTTGAATTCTTCGAATTCGCTGCCTGACTTCTTAACTACGATGCCATTTATGAAAACTTCACAAGCAGCGAGACCGAACTTCTCTTTCAAGCCGTTATAAAAGAGCATGTACAGATTTATATTAACAACTTGTTATAAATTCAACGGATGAGGGCAGGAATCATCGGCTCCGGCTTGGGAGGACTGCTTGCTGCGGTAAGTCTTGCGCGCAGGGGCAGCGAAGTTGTAATATTCGAGAAGCTGCCGTATGCGGGCGGGAGATTTACGAATATCGAGCGCAGCGGCTACCAGCTTTCGACGGGAGCGCTTCACATGATTCCGCACGGCGAAAAAGGACCCCTCGCAAGAATGCTTCGCACCCTCGGCATAAGCGTGCAGATAAAAACCTCGAAGCCTGAAGGTCTTTTCAGAATAAACGGAAAGGACTATCTTTTCGACGAGCTTCCGGAGCTTTTTTCGATGAAAGAAAAACTTAAACTTACCGCAGCGCTTGCGAGCTTGAAACTCGACAGAGGCGGCAAAGAAAGCCTTAGAGAATGGCTGGAAAAAAGAATAAACAGCAAGCTGCTGCTGCAAATTGCAGACTCCTTCTGTGGCTGGGCACTGAGCGTGGATTCAAGTAAGGTAAGCTCAGGGGAAACAGCAGCGATAACCAAGAACGTAAACAAATTCGGCGGTCCGGGAGTCCCGCTTGGCGGCTGCGGAGGAGTAACCAAAGCACTTGTAAGCGAACTTGAAAGGCTCGGCGGAAAAATTTTATACGGCATGGAAGTTGAAAAAATCGAGATTGAAAACGGCAGGGCTGCAAATATAGCAACAAAAGAAGACAGCTATGATTTTGACATGATAATAAGCAATGCAGGACCAAAAGCTACGATAAAGCTCTGCGGGGAAGAAAATTTTCCTGCCAGCTACGTGAGAGAGATAAAAAATATCGAAGAAGCAGCAGGAATAAAAATTTTAGCAACCTGCGAAAAAGCAATGCTCGGGCACAGCGGCGTGCTCTTCACGCCGCAGGCGCAGAGAATAGACGGGCTGAACGAGGTTACGAACGCCGACCCGTCGCTGGCTCCGAAAGGCAGGCACTTGCTTATGTCTCATCAAGCCCTCGATGCATCGCAGAATGCCGCGAAAGAGGTAAAGCTCGGCATCGAAGATTTACATGCCATTTTTCCTGATTTTGACAGGCACTGCAAGGTTTTAGCTGTGCATGTTTATAAAAGCGGCTGGCCGGTCAACAGGGCGGTTTCTGGAGTGCGCATCTCTCCTGAATCACCGATAAAAAACCTGTATCACGTAGGCGATGCAGTAAAGCCGAAAGGCTGGATGGAGAGCGAGGGCGTTGCCGCAGGCGTCGAGCTACTCCTTGGGCATCTTCAGAAACGCAAGCGCATCCTCCTGCATTGAAACGTTGTTGAAAAGGCAGTAAACCTCTTTGGCTTTTGTTTCTTTACATTTTTTCAGCAGGTATTCTAGGTCCCGAGGCGTGTACTTGTAGTAGTACATTTTTTTACTCTGCGAGCCGTGCAGCCTGAAGTATGCAGTTTCGCTTTCATGCGCAATTTTGCTTACGAAGGGGTCGATGCAGGGTATTATATCCAGCTCCTCACACAGGCTTTTAATCATCGTGCTCTTCCAATCACCTCTCGGCTCCCAGGCAAACTTCAGGTTTTTCCTCTCGATTGAATTAAAAAAATTTCTCATGTTTGCAATATTTTCTTGAGCAGGTCTGAAGCTTGCGGGGCACTGGAAAACCGCTATCCTCGCTTCGAGGATTTCGCATATCCGCAGGGTTTCGTTCCATGCAAAGAATATTTCGTCTGTGGGCTTGAAAAATCCGTACTTCTCTTTATCTCTGATGGTTGCCCGCAGCCTGCGATACGTGGGACTTGCTGCAGGATGCGTAATCAGCTGCCATGCCTTGACGCTGAACTCGAAGTTCTCAGGCGCTTTTTCTCTCCACCTCTGCGCAGTTTGCGGCTTGGGCAGGTCATAAAAAGTGCTCTGGGTTTCCACTAGATGAAAATCCTGAAAGTATCTCTGCATTCCTGAGGGAAATCCGCAGCAGCCGACTTTTATTTTCATTAGTACAACATTGCATACTTGTACAATAATATCGTTGCTATGAGCGCAAGCGAGGTGAGAATCGCAGCCGCGATGTGCAGATTTTTGTACCTTCCGTTCGTGCCTGACTTCATGAGCGCAGCAGAAACAGAGAGCATTATAAACCCAACAAGCGTTAAATACGCAGAAAGGTGGTGCCAGTCTATAGCTCTCGGCTCTCTGTAATAAGCAAGCCAGAATAAAGCAGCACTTGCGAGGTATACTGAAAGGGAAATGGCTATTGCGTCTCTCATTCCTTCACCCTGCGACCGACTGGAATTATATACAGGGGCTTGTGCTCTTCAGGCAGATGCAGCACTTCTTTGACCTGCTCGTCGTAGAATGCGCCAACGACAACTGCGCCCAAATTCAGGGAAATGCACTCAAGCAAAACGTTCTGTGCAGCGTGCCCTACTTCGATATAAACGTACCTCTCCCCTCTCTCGCCGTATTTTTTCATTGTTCTTTCGAATACTCCGGCGATAACTATGCTGGCAGGGGCATTGCCAACCCACTCCTGGTTCAGCGCTGTCCTTGCAAGTTCCTTACGAACATCTCCTCCGGCAGATAATGAAATATGCCCTCTGCGGTAACCACGTAAATCTCGAGAGGATAAAGAGCTCCTGCAGAAGGCGCTGTTCTGAACCCTTCCCCCGAGGTTATCCCCTGTGCAGCCCAGAGCAGCTGCGAAAGTTCTTCGAGGCTCAGCGTTTCTTCACCATACTCTCTCACAGACCTCCTCTTTAGAATCGTCTCCTCGAGGGAAACGTTGCTAGAATAGTGCGGCTCAGGGAACAATATTTTCTTTTCAATTTGCGCAATGCCTACTTTTTCTTCCTTGAAAACAGAGACAAAAAAAGAATAAACGAGCAGCAGAAACAAGAGCGAAGGCTATTATGCCGAGCAACTTCGAAATTTTCATAGCTTGTAACCAATCTTTCTAAGGAATTCCTTTCTCTCTTTTACATCTTTTTCTTTTTCAATGCCCTTCGACTTCAGGCCGTCTATAACGCCGATAATTCCCCTGCCCTGCGCCGTCTCTGCTGTTACCACCTCAACCTCGTTGGCAGTTGCGCAGTAAATATTGCAAACCTCCGGCACTGTTTTAACAGCATTTAAAACGTTTATCGGATAGGCGTTCTTTAAAATTATTATGAAGCAGTGCCCGCTTGCCAGCGCAAATGCATTCTTCGCCGCTGCGCTTTTAAGCTCTTCGTCGTTGCCCTCGGTGCGAACCAGGCATGGTCCGGAGGACTCGCAGAATGCTATGCCAAACTTTATGTTAGGAACTGAACTTATTAATGCTTCGTACAAATCTTCCACGGTCTTAATAAAATGTGCCTGCCCGAGAATAATGTTGCTTTCTGCAGGCTTTTCTATTTTAACTATTTTCAGCTCCATTCTATGCAACCTTAAGCGTCTGCAAAGGTCTTGCAAACTTTTTTTCAACTTCTCTGCGGTGTATCGTGTTGTAGGTGCAGAACGGAATAACCCTGCCGTCAGGGGTTGCGTAGTGTATCACGCATCTGCTTACCCTATCGCAGTCAAAGTTGTATAAGTCCTGGAAGTGCATGCAGCCTAGGAATAGAGTGTTCTCAAACAGCTTTGCTAGTGCTTGCCTGCTCCCCTTTTTGAATATATTTATCACAAGCTTCGGAATCGTGCTCGACTTCGGCATTGCTTTGTAGTCTACGAAGCTTAGGAATTTTTTAGAGAACTTCGTAATTGCCGAGACCTTTCCGAGCTTTCCGTTTTTGCGTATTTCTTCGGCAGATTCTTCGGTTAGCTCGAGGATTCCTTCCAGGTCGATGAATCTGGTAAGCGGAATTAACCTTCCGTTGTTGATAAAAACAAAGGTCGCAGCTCCGCACGCCGGGTGGCAGCTCGGGAATGGCGTTACCTTCCCCTTCCACGCCTCAATGAAGTGAGAAATCGAACCGACGCAGGGTATTGGATAGAAATCTTCCTTTGCTATCGCTCCGTCCGTCTGCTCCTCCACCAGAGCCAGAAAATCCGGAATTGTTATTCTCCTTTTCTCCAGCTCGCTTTTGTCTATCCTGCCGGTGAATGAAACCGGCTGCACGTTCAGCGAGCGCACGACGTCTCTGTTTTTAACGCAGAAATCTATCATGCTTCCTATCTGGTGGTCGTTGATTCCCTTCACGAGAGTCGGTACGAGCGTAACGCTGTTTAAACCCGCTGCCCTGCAGTTTTCTATTGCCACAAGCTTCCTCGGCAGCGCATTGTACCCGCGGGCATGGATGTAGGGCGTCTTTGTAAGACCGTCGAACTGCAGGTAGACCGTATTCAACCCTGCTTCTTTCAATTTTTTCACGTACTCAACGCTGTTCGCCAGCCTTATGCCGTTCGTAGCTATCTGAACCTGAATGAAGCCCAGCTCCTTTGCCATTCTTATTAACTCTGGCAAATCTTCCCTCACAGTCGGCTCGCCGCCGCTGAACTGCACAGCCGGGCAGGGCGCAGGCTTTTCATTCCTGAGCGTGAGCATCATCCCGTAAATCTGCTCCTTGCTCGGCTCGTACAAATAGCTCTGCTCGTCTGAATTTGCGAAGCAAATAGGGCAGTGCTGGTTGCAGCGGTTCGTTACGTCTATATTTGCAAGAATGGTCTGCGACTTGTGCTCCGAACATATGCCGCAGTCGTAGGGGCAGCCTCTCTTTTTCTTGGTAATTGGATTCTCTGGCGCAGTCCAGTTGCCGTTGAACTTCATGAATCTGCGATAAAGCTGCGAATCGCTCCAGTAAATGTCCTTAAAACTTCCGTGCTCAGGGCAGGACTTCCCCATAATAACCCTGCCATTTTCTTCAACAACGTCTGCTTCTATCCTGCGCAGGCATTCTGGGCACAGTGAATTTGTCTTCATACCCACCTAAAAGTAACCTCCACCTACCATTTACTGCCTTACAATATTTAAAAATTCCTATTTAATTCTTTCCCTAATCAGCTTTTTTAAATCCTCCAGACCTTCCTTGGTCTTGGCTGAAAACGGAACTATCACGTTATTGGGTGTGGGCAAACCTAAGAGAGCGCAGATTTCGTTAAGCTTTTCCCCCCTCTCGCTCTTTGCAACCTTGTCAATCTTATTCGCAGCCAGAATCGGGTTCAGACGCAGCTCCTGCAAAAAGTGAAACATCTCTATTTCCACGGGAATCTCGCCCCTCGCTTGGTGCCTCTTGGCTATCTCCGCAAAAGCCTTTGCATCCGTCACCTGTACAGCAAAAAGAATATCCTCATGTTTTTCGAGGTAGCGCACGATGAAGTCCTTTATCTCCTCCTGCCTTCTTTTGCTCACGCCCTGCATGAAACCGAAGCCCGGCATGTCTACGATTTTGAAATTACCGTAAGGAATTTCAAGGGACTTTAGTGTAACTCCAGGTCTCTTTCCAACTTTCAGCGCTGCCCCCGTGAGTGCTCTAATCGTGCTGCTCTTGCCCACGTTGCTCCTGCCCACGAATGCGATTTTGTTTTTCATAGCCATAAAATTAATTATCCTGCTTCAAAACTCTTTCCCTGCGAAAGAAGCAAAAAGAGCTTCTATTGAACAGCAAATGCCTTCTTTTCTTTGAGTATCTTTATTATATCCCCGTCTGTAAGTTTGTCTCTCAGGCGCCTTATTTCCTTTGCAGCATCGCCTACCTTTGGCGTTATTATTTCGAGGAACTGCACGTACTCATCGTAGGGCAGTTCTTCTTTTGCAAGCTTTAACACTTTTTCAAGAACTTCAGCTTTAGTTGCCATTATTCAACCTCTTTCAGAAATTCTTCAGGGCTGCGAATTTTTATTCCTGTAACTTTATCTCTCTTGCTTAATATTTCATCGTCATGCAATATGATATGCGTCCATATCCTTTAACCCAACTTTACATATTTCTCTTTTCCTTGATAAAATTTCCTGTGTAACCAATTCTATTTTTTCAGAAATTGCTTTATCCATGCTTTTCTTAGCGGATTCTCTTTTTTTCCCGCCTTCGATTCTCTCTACTTCTATGTCCAGAAATATCGAACCGACTATGCTAAACTTTCCCTCGTACACCTTCCTCAGAATTTTTAGGTATGCTCTCCTCTCACTTTCTATTCGTGGCGTCGGCTTGTCAAAAGGTCTGCACCACACGCAGGTATCGAGATAGATTTTCATGCTATGGAATTGCAATGCGAGTTAAAATAATTTTCGTTTTTATGAGGCTTCAAAACTCTTTCTCTGCGAAAGAAGCAAGCTAAAAAGGCTGGCGAAGAATATTTATAAAAGGAGATAGCTAATTTTGAAGCAAGCTATAAGCAAAGTTTAAATAGCTTTCCAACGGAATATTAAACAAGGGGGATTGAAAATGGGAGAAAAATTTGCGCAAATACGCATGTCGAGGAGGAAATTTCTTAAATATGCTGGAGCAAGTGCCTTGCTGGGACTTTCTGGCTGTGTATTGCCACCTGCTACGCCTGCACCAGTGCCTAAAAAGCCCATAAGAATTGGGGCTTCCCTTTCCCTGACAGGAACGTATGCAAGAACAGGTCAGGACCAGAGGAATGGATACGAGCTCTGGCGCAAGGATGTGAACGAGAGGGGCGGACTTCTGGGTCGACAGGTGGAATTCGTTTTCTACGACGACGAGAGCAAGCCCGAGACAGGGGCAAAGCTGTATGAAAAGCTGATAACAGAGGACAAGGTAGATTTAGTGCTCGGTCCTTACAGCAGTCCGGTAACCTTCGCTGCGAGCACTGTAACCGAGAAATACAAGCACCCCATGGTCGCCACGGGCTCAGCGGCAACGAACATCTGGGGGAGGGGCTACAGATACGTTTTCCAGGTCTACACTCCAGATGACTTCTACATGGACGGGGCAGTAATCTTCGGCGCAGAGAAAGGAGCAAAAACCATGGCGATAATCAACGAGAATACCGTCTTCGCAAAGGGTGCTGCAAGGGGAGCGACCAAGAAAGCAAAGGAAGTGGGCATTCAGGTAGTATTCACAGAGGAATATACAAGGGGGGCGCCAGACTTCTCGCCCCTGCTGAGCAAAATAAAAGCCCTGAATCCTGACATTCTGCTGGGAGGAACATACCTGCCGGACTCTGTGCTTATAACGAGGCAGGCAAAAGAGTTGGATGTGAATCCAAAAATGTTTGCTTTCTCCGTTGGTCCTGCGCTACCAGACTTCTATAAATCACTAAGCAAGGACGCCGAGTATATCTTCGGGGCAAGCCAGTGGGAGCCGTCTCTGAAGCTACCCGGAGTAAAGGAATTCGTGGAGAAATACAAAGCTGCATACAACGCAGAGCCGGGCTATCATGCGGCAGGTGGCTATGGCGGAGCGCAGATATTAGAAGAGGCGGTCAAGAAGGTCGGGAGCATAGATTTGGAGAAGATTAGAGAAACCCTCGCTGCAATGGAAACCACGACTATATTCGGAAAGTACAAAGTGAATGAGCAGGGGCTGCAGGTTGTTAAGCCCAGCTACATGACGCAGTGGCAGGAGGGCAAGCGGGAGATAGTCTACCCAAAGGAAGCTGCCACAGCCGAGCCCCGCTATCCTACGCCGCCTTGGAAGGAAAGGAAGTAGTTTGAGGTTCTGGGATGCCTGTTGAGAGTGCAGTTACGTTGCTACAGGTTGCCATCGGCGGAGTGCTGCTGGGCGCAGTTTATGCCCTGCTAGCCTGCGGTTTAAATCTAATCTTCGGCGTTATGCGGGTTATAAACGTCGCTCATGGCGAACTTATGATGCTGGGCAGCTACACAACATTCTGGCTATTTTTTCTTCTCGGCATTAATCCTCTCCTCTCCCTTCTTTTCTCAATACCTCTAATGTTTCTTCTGGGCATGGGCATTCAAAAATTCTTAGTCAGCCGTGTTGTTAAAGCTCCCGAACTCATGTCCCTGCTTGTAACCTTCGGCATATCCATGTTTATTCTAAGCTTGGCTCTCTACTTCTGGTCCGCAGATTTTCGCTCTGTTCCTTACTTCACAGGCTCCATAACGCTGGGCAGTTTTGCCTTTTCCAGGCCAAGAGTAATTGCCTTTGGGATAGCTGTGGTGATAACCCTCGCGGTTTACATCTTCCTGAAGAAAACCAAATTGGGCAAGGCTGTTCGAGCTACCTCGCAGAGCAGCGAAGTAGCTGCGATTTGCGGGGTTGATGTTGAGCGGATTCGCCTTTTAACTTTTGGTCTGGGCTCTGCGCTTGCTGCGGCGGCAGGGTCGCTGCTCGTAGTTATCTACGCTGTCAATCCCTCAACAGGGCAGACCTTCATTTTAAAAGCCTTTGCGATAATAGTTCTGGGCGGCATGGGTAGCTTTTTAGGCGCCTTTATAGGAGCCCTCATTCTTGGACTTGCGGAAGCCTTCACCTCCTTCTTTTTCACTGCCCAGCTTTCTGAGGCGGTTGCCTATCTGCTCCTGATTTTGGTCCTGCTTTTCATGCCTTCTGGGCTGCTGGGGGAGAGAGAATGAGAAGAGTTATAGCAGCGCTAGCTGCAATTTTACTGCTCCTGCCCTTCTTCGCTTCCCCTTATATCACTGCCCTCCTCCTGCTCATCTTCATGTACATTACCCTAGCCGAGAGCTGGAATATTCTCTCAGGCTACACGGGCTACGTTTCCTTCGGGCATGTAGCCTTTTTCGGAATTGGCGCTTATACGGCTGCCCTGCTGATAACCCAAAAAGCCTTTCCCTGGATTCTGGCATCACTGCTTGGAGGCATAGTGGCAGTTCTTTTTGCGGGCGTTATAGGCTTCATCTGCCTCAGGCTTAGGGGACCCTACTTCGCCATAGCTTTGCTCGGTCTCAACGAGGCTATAAAAGTTATCGCCACTGCTTGGGAATCTCTGACCCGGGGAGGCTATGGCATCTCACTGCCTCCGGTGCCAGACTTGAGGTCTATATATTACGCCATGCTCCTGAGCGCCACAGCAGTTGTCCTGCTCACCTACAGGCTGGCAAGCTCTAAGTTTGGATTGCGGTTTCTTGCAATAAGGGAGGACGAGATTGGGGCAGAGGGGATTGGCATAAATACGACGAGATACAAGCATGCTGCCTTCATTTTGAGTTCCTTCTTTCCCGGCGTTGTGGGAGGCGTATACGCCTACTACCTGAGCTACATCGAGCCAGAGTCGGTTTTTTCAGTTTCGATTACCGTTAAAATGATTGTGATGAGCATGTTTGGCGGAGCAGGAACGGTGCTTGGTCCGGTGATTGGAGCAGCCTCGCTGGCGCTTGTCTCGGAGCTTTTCTGGGCTAAGTTTCCATACCTGCACCAGGTCATGTTTGGAGCATTAATAGTTGCCGTCGTACTCTTCATACCAGGGGGCGTTGTAGCTCTGCTTCAGGAGAGAAATATATTGCCCAGAAGCAGGAGGGTTTGAATGCTCAGCATTAGAAATCTCTCCAAAAATTTCGGGGGCGTTGCAGCGCTTCATAGATGCAGCTTCGAGGTAAAGGAGAACTCCATCTGCGGGCTTATCGGCCCCAACGGCTCAGGCAAGACCACGCTTTTTAATCTAATTACTGGAATCTACAAATGCGATTGCGGCGATGTATATTTAAAAGGGGAGGAGTTAACCCACCTAAAGCCCCATGAAGTCGCCCGCCGAGGCGTGGGCAGGACTTTCCAGATAACAAAGGTCTTCACCAAAATGACTGCCTTAGAAAATCTCCTCGTGGCTGCTTCAAAAACTGGAAGGGAGGTTGAAGAAAAGGCTCTGGAGCTCCTTGATTTCGTGAATCTGCTTGAGCTTCGCGACGAGTACGCAGGCAACCTTTCCTTCGGGCAGCAAAAACTTTTAGAGCTGGCCCGCGTACTTATGCTGGAGCCTGAACTTCTTCTTTTAGACGAGGCCCTAGCGGGAATAAATCCAACGATGAAGCTCAGGCTACTGGAGCTGATAAGGCACCTGCAAAAACAGGGAAAAACCTTCCTTATAATAGAGCACGACATGAAGGCGATAATGCCTCTGTGCGAGAAGCTCGTGGTGTTGGACCACGGGGAGAAGATTGCAGAGGGGCTGCCTGAGGACATTCAGAGGAATGAAAGGGTAATGGAGGCTTACTTCGGGGCGATAAAATGCTAGAGGTGAGAGGATTATTTTCGGGCTATGGGAAAATAGAGATTCTGCACGGTGTTTCCCTAGAGGTAAAGGAGTCTGAGATAGTGGCCTTGATTGGTCCAAACGGCGCTGGCAAAAGCACTGTTCTTAAAACCATCGTCGGGCTTTTGAAGGGTAAAGGAAGCATATTATTTAAGGGTGAGGAAATCTCCTCGCTGAGTTCACACATCTTAGTTGGAAAAGGGCTCTCCTACGTTCCCCAGGGGAGAATAGTTTTTCCCCGGATGAGTGTTCTGGAGAACCTTGAGATGGGGGCGTATTTAGAGAAGCGCAGAGAAAAAATTGAGGAAGCGCTGCAAAGGGTGTATGGCTTGTTTCCAGTACTCAAAGAAAGGAAGGAGCAAAAGGCAGCAACGCTCAGCGGCGGAGAGCAGCAGATGCTTGCCATGGGCAGAGCACTTATGCAGAGTCCATCTCTCCTCCTTTTGGACGAGCCATCCCTGGGTCTTGCCCCGAAGTACGTGAGCTTGATTTTCCAGAAAATTCTGGAGATGAGGAAAAAAGTTACGATGCTAATCGTGGAACAGAATGCCGCAAGGGCTCTGGAGATAGCTGACAGAGGATACGTTCTTGAGCTCGGGCAGAATAGGTTTGAGGGCTCCGGCAGGGAGCTGCTGAACAATCCGGAAGTGAGGAGGCTCTACCTTGGGGGATAGGATAGAAAAATTTAAAAAACTCTTAGAAGAGGCTTCGAAGCCTGTAAAGGCTGCTAAGGGAAGGCATGCGAAGTACAGGGGCAAGATTCAAATATTGAGCAAAGTCCCGATCAGTACCTTCGAAGACTTCGCGGTGTGGTATACTCCGGGCGTGGGGGAGGTTGCAAAGGCAATACACAAAAACAAAGACTCTGTTTATGAGTATACCAACAGGTGGAATTCCGTGGCAATTGTTTCAGACGGGACGAGAAATTTGGGGCTTGGTGATCTGGGCGCGGAAGCCGAGTTGCCAGTGCTGGAGGGCAAGGCGCTGCTCTTCAAGTTTCTGGGGGGCGTGGATGCTTTTCCCCTCTGCATTGCAGCAAAGGGGCAGGAAGAAATAATCCGGTTCGTGGAATGGATAAAGCCTTCCTTCGGGGGCATCAATCTCGAAGATATAGCCCAGCCTAAGTGCTTCCACGTGCTGGATGAACTGAGGAAGAATTTAGATATTCCCGTCTGGCATGACGACCAGCAGGGGACTGCGACGGTTACCCTTGCAGGTTTAATCAATGCTCTGAACCTTGTGGGCAAAAAGGCGAGGGAAATAACAGTTTCCTTAATCGGTGCGGGAGCAGCAAACATCACCATAGCCAGATTCCTCGCAGCCTACGGAGTTAAAATTGGAAATATGATAATAGTAGACAGAACTGGAATACTGCATGCAGGAAGAGAAGAGCTTAGGGGGGGATATAAAGAAAAATGGGAGATGTGCCTGAAAAGCAATAGAGAGGGAAGAACCGGGGGGATCGCAGAGGCTATGAAAGGCAGCGACGTTTGCATCGCCGCCTCTGCGCCCGGGCCAGGGATAATAAAAAGAAGCGACGTAGCGAGCATGGCGAGCGATGCAATAATTTTTGCCCTCGCCAATCCAATACCCGAAATCTGGCCCTGGGAGGCAAAGAAAGCTGGAGCGAGAATCGTCGCAACTGGAAGAAGCGATTTTCCAAACCAGATAAACAACTCCCTAGGTTTCCCTGGAATCTTCAGGGGCGCTCTCGATGTTAGAGCCAAGGCGATAACCGACGAGATGTGCATCGCTGCTGCGAAGGAGCTCGCGAGAGTTGCAGAAGAAAAGGGCATCCACGAGAAATACATAATACCAAGCATGGAAGAAGTGGAACTATTCCCAAGGGAGGCAGCCGCGGTGGCTGCGAAGGCGATGGAGCAGGGAATTGCGGGGATAAAGCTTGGTAAAAAAGAGCTTCTGGATAATGCAGCGAAAATTATACAAAACGCCAGAGCCCAAATAGAACTTCTGACAAAAGCCTTGTGATGACCATGTTCACCCACGACGTGTTGGTTGTAGGAGGCGGGCTGGCAGGGCTCAGGGCTGCCCTTGAAGCCAGCAAGAACTGTGACACAGTTCTGGTTTCTAAGGTGCATCCCCTGCGCAGCCACTCTGTTGCGGCTCAGGGGGGTATAAATGCTGCGCTGAGTAGCGATGATTCCTGGGAAAAGCACGCTTACGATACAGTAAAGGGGAGCGACTACCTTGCAGACCAGGATGCCGTTGAGCTGCTCTGCAGGGAAGCGCCTGCAAGGATAATAGAGATGGAGCACTTCGGCACGCTTTTCTCGAGGACAGGCGAGGGCAGGATAGCCCAGCGCCCCTTCGGAGGTGCCGAATTCCCAAGAACCTGCTACGCTGCTGACAGAACCGGGCACAACTTATTGCACGCGCTGTACGAGCAGGTCCTACGAAGGGGAATAAAGATTTACGAGGAGTGGCTGATTGTGAGCTTGGCTGTAGAAGACCAGCGCTGCATCGGTGCAGTAGGCTACCACATCCCCAGCGGAGAAGTAGCTGGCTTTAAAGCCAAAGCAACCATCCTCGCAACAGGCGGCTATGGAAGGATATATCAAAAATCCACGAATGCGCTGATAAATACGGGTCACGGTTGCGCGATAGCTTACTATGCAGGTGCACCTCTTGAGGACATGGAGTTTGTCCAGTTTCATCCCACGACGCTTTACGGAACAAATATACTAATCACTGAGGGAGCTCGAGGCGAAGGAGGGTATTTGCTAAATAGCAGCGGGGAGAGGTTCATGCGGCGCTATGCAAGGGAGCAGATGGAGCTCGCTCCTCGAGATATAGTAGCCAGGGCATTAGAGACAGAGATAAAGGAGGGAAGAGGTTTTGAGGGAGGCTACGTTCGTCTCGACCTGCGCCACCTTGGCGAGGAAAAAATAGTGGAGAGGCTCCCGGGCATAAGGCAGATTGCCCTAGATTTCGCTGGCATAGACCCGGTTAAGGAGCCAATTCCGGTGCAGCCGGGGCAGCACTACTCCATGGGAGGAATAGCTTCCAGCAAGACCGGAGAAACTCCGCTTATGGGACTTTATGCAGCCGGAGAATGCGCCTGCGTGAGCGTGCACGGCGCAAATCGCCTTGGAGGCAACTCCCTTTTAGAAACTTTAGTTTTTGGAAAGCTGGCAGGAGAGCACGCTGCGCGGCAGGTCAAAACTTTAGAGCACGGAAGCGAGGCAATACTGGAAGAAGCTCTAGGACAGCGGAAAGAAAAAATCAAAGCGCTGCTTGAAAAAAACGGCGAAGAAAGCGTTGCTGCGATGAGGGAGGAAATGAGAAAAATAATGACCGAGAAGGTTGGAATATTCAGGGAAGAAAAAGAACTTTCGGAAGCGTTGCAGGAAGTAAGAGAGCTAAAAAAGCGCTACAAGAATTTAGCGCTGAAAAACAAGGGCGGGGTGTTTAACTACGAGCTGGTCAACGCCCTGGAGCTAGAGGGAATGCTTAACCTGGCTGAGGTTATCTCTCTATGTGCTCTAAACAGGCGAGAAAGCAGGGGCTCCCACTATCGAACAGATTACCCAAATAGAGATGATGCAAACTGGCTCAGGCATACGATAGCGCACTACTCTCCAGAAGCTCCAAAGCTCAGCTACAAAAGTGTAGCAATAACTAAATATCCACCGGAGGAGAGGATTTACTGATGCTGAAGCTGAGAGTTTTCCGCTCCGGGGAAGGAAAAGAGCGCTATGACATTTTTCTGGTTGAGGAGAGAGAAGGAATGACTGTTCTGGAGGCGCTCTTCAAAATCCAGGAAGAGCTTGATTCAACGCTTTCCTTCCGCTATTCCTGCCGCGGAGCTGTATGTGGCTCCTGCGCAATGCTGATAAACAAGGTTCCACGCTTGGCGTGCAGGACTCAAGTGAGGGAAGTGAAAGATGGACGCCTGATGGCTCCCCTTCAAGTCCTCAGAGCATTTGCAAAACCTGCGATAGTTGGTATAAAGAGGGGAGAAATTTTAGTCGAGCCCCTGCCCAATTTGTCCATAATCAAAGACCTCATCGTTGACATG
>JACRDW010000138.1 GCA_016212785.1 Methanobacteriota archaeon
AAGAGGAAGTACGTCTATGCTCTGCTCTTCCTTGCAGCAGTTACCATCGCACCCGACCCAACGCCCGTAACTCCTCTGGTTATTCTCGTTACTCTGGGCATAGTTTACGAGATAAGCATAATTTTCGCAGGTCATTTGCTATGATGCAGAAAGTAAAAATTCTCAAGAACGGAGAAGAAGTTGAGGAATACGTGGCAGTGGAGAGAGAGCTGAAGCTTATTGTAAACGATAAGACCATTGCCAGCGTTAAGCTTTCCCCGGGATACGAGGAGGAATTTGCAATAGGCTACTGCTTCGGCGAGGGCTTGGTCAAGAGCCTGGACTCTATAGTGGAAGTAAAAATCGCTGGCAACGTAGCTAACGTAAAAGCTGACGCAAATTTCGAGGCATCTTATGAGAGGTACATACTCAGCGACTGCATCAGCGGCTGGCGGGCGAGAATCGAGACTGAAGACGTGCAGGTTGCCTCCGATTTCAAAGTGAGTGCTGGAGAAATTCTGGAAAAAATGAGAGAGCTCAAGGAAAAATCAGAGATATGGAAAAAGACCGGAGGCGTACACTCCGTTGCCTTGGTTAACGGAGACAAACTCCTGCTCGTCGAGGACATAAGCAGGCACATCGCGCTTGACAAGATAATCGGGCTCGGTATCAGGGAAGGTGTCGACCTGTCGAGCTCCTACATACTGACCAGCGGAAGGCTGCCCGGAGACATGGTAATTAAGGCAGCAAGAGTTAATGTGCCTATAGTCGTCTCCCGCACAGCGGCGCTCTCTTCAGGCATAGAGTGCGCAGAGAAATGCAACCTGACTCTGGTAGGCTTTGTGAGGGGAAATAGGATGAACATATACACGCATTCTGAAAGGATTAAGCAGGGGTGAAAACTTGAAATTGGAAGACAGGCTTGTGACGCTGCAGAAGCAAAATCCAAAACTTGCGGTTTTAGATGCCCTGCGCAGGCTGCGTGCCGCATCGGTTGCGGAGCAGGAAGTTAATTCGCTCCCTTTCGCAAGAAAGAATGGCAGACATGCCAACTTCCTTGCGGAATTGGAGCTCGAGTCGTGGTACCCTGCTCTGGCTGCAAAATTCTGCGGTGCGGTGGCAGCGGCAGGCATAGAGAACGATGCCTTGAGAGAAATTAGAAAAAATAAGAGCCTGGTGCTGGAACTCGGCAGGGCTATTACACAGAACTCCGTAGGCACTTTGGACTCAACTGCAAAAAATTTCAAAATCGACAGAGCGTTGCTTCTGTTTGTTTTCGAGACTCCTCTAATACCTGCTTTCAAGGAAATTGCACTAAAAAATAAGAATGCGCTGCCGAAAGAGGGAAAATGCCCTGTATGCGGAAGACCTCTCAGCCTCGGCGTGTATAAAGACAGAAAGCGCTACCTGCTCTGCAAGCTGTGCGGCGCAAGATACCATGTGGACCTATTCTGGTGTCCAAAATGCGGCAATAGAGATGCAGGCAAGCTCGGATTTATTTTTCTGGAAGATGAGCCAGAGTTTAGAATAGACTACTGCTTCCTCTGCAATACGTACATAAAAGCTGCTGACGAGGATATAATAGGTGCTGTAGACGACCCGCTGCTTTTTGATATCGCAACTCTCGACTTAGATGCCCTTGCGAGGGAGAAAAAATTAAATTTGCCCGGCGAGTAGTACAGCGTACCTCAGGACAAAGCCGCCTATGAGCACGCACACAAAGCCGAGCGTTAGGACAGAAGGGCTCACCGGCTTCTTTCTCTCAGCGGAGACAGCGTATACGGAAAGTCCGAGCGGAACTAGCAGACCTATGAGCAGCACCCCTCCGAGGAACATGGCGCTCAGGCTGCCGTAAATCAGGTTTGCCACCGCATCTCTTGCTCCAACCGTTGCGAGAAATGCAGCGATTATTGCGATTTCTACTATTACAAGTGGTATATCGAGTCTGTCTATCTTGTTCACAACTTCCCTCTGCTCGGGTCTATTGAGCAGGAGTATGCCCACGGCTACAACGCCCGTGGAAAGCGCAGATACGACGAACAGCCAGGGTATCAGCGGCGAATACCAGAGAGGCTTCGCATTCAATACGCTGATAAGTATTCCTGTGTATATCGCTGTCAAAAATGCGAGCACGCCGCCAATGAACTGAACCGCCGAAGTGGCTCCCTCGCTTACCTTTACTTTCGTCAGGAAGAGGGAGCTCAGAATTCCTGCACCAACAAAGAGCGTGAGTATCCATGTCCCGAGAGTTATCCATGAGCCGAGGTTCGAGTATGCACTAATGAAGCGCTCGGGTCTGCCGAGGTGCAAGAATAGTGCGCCGATGCCTATTATCGTAACAACCCAGCTGAGGTGAATTCCAGCAGCAGAGAAGGCAGCATACTTCTTTCTGTTCGTTCGGCTCGCTACTACGGCTGCGAGATATGCACCTGCACCTACGCCGGCCAGGAATAAATACGCTGCAATGTCTAAGCCCCACTCAACGCTCATTTCGCTTCCTCCGCTTTAGGCTTGGTGAAGTAATAGACGAGACCCAGAATTATCGCTCCTATAATTCCAAAACCTCCTATTGATTTGTACATATCAGCTTTGACCTCGCTGTAGCGCTTTGGAGTTACGGCAGGCAGTCCGAGCTCCTGCGGCGGAGCATCGAGAACGTACACCACGCTGGTTCCTCCTGCCTCTTTTTCCCCGTAGACATAGCCGTTAACAGCCGCTGCCCTCGTCTTTGCCTTCTGGATAATTTCTGCTCTATCTCCGAACTGAATCGCCCCCGTGAGGCAGGTTTCAACGCAGGCAGGCTTGCGACCCTGCGCAATGCGGTTGTAGCACATGTGGCACTTTCTCGCAACTCCTACAGAGCCTCCCCCGCTCTCTATGTCTCCGGCCTTTATCCCGCCGAGCTTTACTCCATAAAGTTCCTGCGTTCCCCTGCTGTCGAAGCGCACCGCGTCAAACGGACATGCCTCAACGCAGTATTTGCAGCCTATGCATCTTGTTGTATCTATCACCACAGGTCCCTCTGGAGTTTTAGATATTGCCAGAGACGGGCATACGCTTGCGCAGGGCGGCTCTTCGCAGTGCATGCACTGCCACTTCGTGAACTTCCACTGCATCTCTCCCCCTTTACTCATCTCCTTGAAGAAAACGACAGTCCACGTCTGGCCTGTTAAGTCAGGCGGGTTCGTCCATTCGCCGCTGAGCGTGGTTTTCTCTGGAGAGAGCTCGTTCCAGCGCTTGCATGCTACCTGGCAGCCTCTGCATCCTGTGCATTTGGTTGTGTCAACCAGCATTGCGTACGCCATTTTTTTCCTCCTATGCTTTCTCCACGCTGCACAGCGCAACCTTAGTTTCTGGTATGCTCGCCCATGCGTCTATTGCATCTATAGTAAGCATGTTTGCGCTCGATCCGGGATTCAGACTCTTGAAACCCCAGTGCCAGGGAATTGCGACAATCTCTACTGGCTTGCTGTTTATAGTCAGGGGCTTTACCCTATTCGTAACAACTGCCTTTATTTTAATTCCTTCCGGCTTGCGTGCGCTTTTGACGAGCACGAAATCGCCGGATTTTACTCCCAGCTTTCCTGCAAGGCTCGGATTCATCTCGACAAAAGGCTCCGGCATCAGCTCGTTCAACCAAGGCATGTTTCTGGTCATCGTGGTGTGCATGTGCTCGCTGAGGCGGAAGGTTGTAAGCACGATTGGATACTTAGACGCATCGCCAATCTTCAGCTCTTTGTTCGCAGGAGGAGCTGCGGGGTGAGTGCCGATTAGAGGAGCATACTTATCCCTAAGCTCTGCGTCAGGGCTTTCCGCAGGTTCGTTGTGCACAGGTATCCCAAAGCCTTTGGCAGCCCATGCTGAAGCGTAAATTATCGCTTTTTTGTCTGCCGTGAAAAAATTCCTTCCTAGAGCTCTGGCAAGCACAGCAGTTTCATCTGTTTTGTAAAGCACTCTCTGGTTGTCAGGCCAGGAGAATCCCCAGTTTTTGAAGAAGCCGTAATTCGCATCCATCTCATCCGCAGGAGTTTTGTCTCTCCTCTTTGCAAGATTTTTCCCGTCTGCTGCGATTATGCCCATGTAAAGCGCATTTGTTGCGTTTATCTCCTTCAGCACTGCTTCTGCGCTCGGCGGGGAGCCGTAGTTCCACTTGCCGTCCGGGTCTGTGCCGAGGCTTGCGCCTCTATCCTTTTGGAATTTCTCTGAAGGAAGCACCATTGCTCCTGCCTTTCTCAGCCTTTTGAACAGCTCGTCTACGAACCACAGGTCGGTCTTAGCCTCGCCCGGCGGAGGCTGCGTAACATTGCGCCACTGCGCCCAGCGCCCGCTGTTCGTTACGCTACCTTCTTTCTCCAGCAAGCTTGATGCCGGTAGGAGTATATCCGCAAAGTGAGCTGTCTCTGATTCGAACATTTCCATAACGACTGTGAAAACGCTTTCAGAGCTCAGAGCAGCCATAACATCTGGCAGGTTTGGATTGGACACCGCAGGATTTTCGCCGACAACGAAGAGCACCTTTGTATCGCCTGCCTTCACGCTTCTGTATATCTCCACACTGCTGTTTCCTGCACCTATTGGCAGGTCAGAAATAACGGCGCCTTTTTCAGGGTCATTTTCAGGATAAGTACCTGCATATATTCCCCAGTGCTTCATATACAGCAACCATGTTGCGTAGTGGCGCAGGTCTATGGGTGCAATCTTAAACTCGGCTGCAATGTCTGCCGCTGGCTTCTTCTCAGCCACCAAGTTCTTGTACTTCTGGAAGCCTCGAATATCTGCAGCATTCGTTGGAACCCTGCGATATGGCGGCAGAATGTGAGCCAATGTTGCCATGTCCGTGCTTCCCTGCACATTGCTTATGCCTCGAATTGCATTCACTCCGCCTCCAGGCACGCCTACGTTCCCAAGCAAGAGCTGCAGAATCGCATAAGCTCGAATCATTTGTGTAGCGTTAGTGTGCTGCGTTGTTCCCATGGAATATAAAATTGTCCCGGGCTTGGTTCTGCAATACGTATCTGCAATAAGCCTGAACTTATCAGCAGGTATGCCGGTGATTTTCGAAACTTCCTCGACGGTATAGCTCGATGCAACTTTCTTGAGCTCTTCGTAAATCTTGCCGCCCGCGAGTTCTTTATCTGCGTCTGTTCTATCCTTCACATACGCAGAGTCAACGAGGTTATTGGCTATCGCATAATTTATCAGTCCCATGAAAATCGCAACATCTGTGCCAGGTCTGAACCATGTGAATATGTCTGCTTTTGAAGCAGAGCGGGTAAAGCGTGGGTCCAAAACGATGAGCTTTGCTCCGTTTTCCTTTGCCCGGGTTACCCATCTGAAATAGATTGGATGCTGCTCTGCTGCATTGCTGCCTATCATCATTATGCACTTCGAGTTCTTTGCGTCTATGAAGTGATTCGTCATTGCCCCGAAGCCGTAAGTAGCTGCAAGCGCTGCGACTGTCGAAGCATGGCAGCGCCTCGCCTGGTGCTCTATGTTATTCGTGCCCAGCAAAACGCTGAGCTTGCGGAATAGATAATTTTCTTCGTTATGCGAATATGCGCTGCCTACCCATGCTACAGGGAATTTTTTTCCAGAAATCGCATAGTTGCCGTCTTTGTCAGGCAGCGGGTTTTCCTTATAAAACGCATCCACGGAAGCTTTAACCTTGGCAGCAATTGCTGCAAATGCTTCCTCCCAGCTGATCTCCCTCCACTTCGGCTCCTGGTCAACGCCCTTCTTCGGATTCGTTCGCATCAGGGGCTTGATAAGCCTGTGCGGGTTGTTATGAGCGTACATTTGCACTAGAGCATGCGCCTTGCTGCACAGCGTGCCTTCGTTTATCGGATGCTCCGGGTCTCCCTCGATATTGACAGCCTTCCCATCAATCACGGTTGCAACTATTCCGCACCCGACAGAGCAGTAATAGCAAATCGTGTTAATCTGCTGTCCTGCGACCACTTTCTTCTTTGGCGGAGGCAGGGCGTATGCTTCAGAAAAGCTGAAAGACAAACCTGCCATGGACGAGGCGGCCGCTGCTCCAGAAAGCTTAAGAAAATCTCTCCTAGAAAGCTTGACCTCCTTCTCAAACTCCATACAACGTTTTAATATGCCCTGCTAAGTAATATATTTATGGGTCTTATGTATGGTTTATACACAACCGTGCACAACCATTTCAGTTTTCTTCTAACTGCGGGAGGAAATTCCAATTCGAAGCAGGCTTTTTATGATTGCCTCTTTCGTGAACGGCTTCATCAAGTAGTCTGCATAGCCTTTTATTAATTTCCCCCTGACTATTTCTGTGGAAGCAGGTCTGACGGTAAGCATTATAACCGGTATCCAGGATTATGCAGTCCGGTCTTATTTCTCTCAGCTTTTCCAGGCACTCCTCACCGCCTCTTGTAGTAATTACCTCGAAGCCCTCGGATTTTAATATGCTCGCCGCCGATTCCAATATCCCCTCGTCGTCGTCCACAATCATTATTTTCGCCATGCGCTCAATTATAAAATTTCCATAGCTTAAATTTATCGCCTAGTATTCTTCCAGGGTCGAGATATCTCCTATCGGGAGCCCGAGCTCTTTCGCTTTCAGAACTCTGCGCATTATCTTGCCGCTTCTCGTTTTCGGCAGGGTATCAACTATTTCAATTTCCCTCGGCGCTGCATGCGCTGCAAGGCGCTTCTTCACGAAATTTTTGATGTTTTCTTTGAGCTCTTCAGACGGGGCGTAGCCCTCGTAGAGGGTTATGAAAGCCTTTATTATCTCGCCTCTGACAGGGTCAGGCTTTCCTATTACGCCTGCCTCCGCAACGGCAGGATGCTCGATTAGAGCGCTCTCAACCTCAAAGGGACCTATGCGGTGCCCTGAAGTTTTAATCACGTCGTCCGCCCGACCAACGAACCAGAAGTAGCCGTCGCTGTCAACGTACGCTCTGTCCCCGGTCAAGAACCACCTGCCCTTGAAGTAAGATTTATACTTCTCCTCGTTTTTCCATATGCTCTCCATCATCGCAGGCCACGGATGCACGATTGCAAGCTCCCCCTCCCTTCCAGGAGGCAGCTCGTTTCCTTTTTCGTCTATTACCGCAGCAGCAATGCCTGGAAAAGGCTTCCCCATAGAACCAAGCTTAATCGGCATGCAGGGATAGTTTGAAATCAGTATTCCTCCGGTTTCGGTCTGCCACCAGTTGTCGTAAATCGGCAGTCCAAAGACCTTAAGACTCCATCTAACTGCCTCCGGATTCAGGGGCTCTCCGACGCTGCATATGTAGCGCAGGCTGCTCAAATCATATTTTTTTGGCAGCTCTTCTCCGGCCTTCATAAGCATTCTTACAGCGGTCGGCGCGGTGTACCAGGCAGAGACGCTGTACTTCTCAATTAAAGAGTACCACTTTGAGGCATCGAACTTGCCCTCGTATACGAGCGAAGAAGCTCCGTTGGACCAGGAGCCGAGAATGCCGTACGCAATTCCTGTAACCCAGCCCGGGTCAGCAGTGCACCAGAATATGTCTTCTTCATGAACGTCGAGGACCCACTTCGCAGTTATGTGCTGCTGCACTATTGCAGCGTGAGTGTGCACAACTCCCTTCGGCTTTCCGGTAGTGCCCGAGGTGTATAGCGTAAAGGAGGAATCCTCCGGAGCCATTTTTTCTACAACAAAATTTCGCGAGGCTTTCTTCATTTCTTCGGCATAGCTGACTTCGCCTTCCTTTACTTCTTTTTCATCAGCCCGTATTACGTACTCCAGCTCTGGAAGTTCGTCTTTAACTTCGTACAGTCTTGCTTTAAGCTCGGAATTTGTAATGACTGCTCTCGCGCCGCTGTCTTTAAGCCTGTCTCTCAGCGCTTCCGGACCAAAAGCGGAGAAGAGCGTCGCTGCTATCGCTCCAGTTTTCAAAATTCCGCTGAAGCTTATGTACAGCTCCGGTATGCGGGGCAGGAATATGAAAATTCTGTCCCCCTTCTTTATTCCGAGAGCCTTTAAAACATTTGCAAACTTATTCGAAAGGTGCTTCATCTCCAGAAAAGTATACTTCTCGCTCGTCTCGTTTTCCCTCTCCAGATACAGCGCAACCTTGTTCTTCCTCCAGCTATCTGCGTGCCTGTCAATTGCTTCGTGAGCAATGTTCAGCCTGCCGTCCAGCCACTCCAGCTCGCCGTAAACGTCGCTCCACCTGAATTTTTTATAAGTCTCCTCGTAGTTTTCGAGATTCGGTTTCAGCATCAAACAACCTCTACAAATAAATACTATTAAAGCTTACTGCTATTTATGAAATTCTACAAATACCACGGTGCAGGGAACGACTTTATAATCATAGACAACCGTGAGGGCAGAATTCCGAAGCAAAAGAAAAGCAAATTAGCAAAGAAGCTCTGCGACAGGAGGTTCGGAGTAGGCGGCGACGGGCTGCTTTTCGTTGAAAAATCCAAGGCCGCAGACGCAAGGATGCGGATTTTTAATCCGGACGGAAGCGAGGCAGAGATGTGCGGAAATGGAATAAGATGCTTTGCAAAGCACGTTTACGAGAAAGGCATCGTCAGAAAAAAAGAGGTCTCCATAGAAACGCTTGCCGGAATAAAGAAAGTCAGGCTTACGATCGAGAGCGGCAGGGTTGCTTATGTAAGAGCAGAGCTCGGCAAACCCTTGCTTAAAGCTCTGAATGAAAAAATAAGAATCAACGATAGAGAAATTGGGGTCTCTGTTCTGGAAGTTGGAGTGCCTCACGTTGTTGTTTTTGTTAACGACGTTGATGCCGTAGACGTGCGAAGTACTGGAAGAGCCATAAGATACAACAAGCTTTTCCCAAACGGCACGAACGTGAATTTCCTGCAGGAAGTTGGAAAAAATGTTTTTAAAGTAAGGACCTATGAGCGGGGCGTGGAGGACGAAACTCTTGCGTGCGGCACTGGAATAGGCGCATGCGGGGCTGCGGCTGCCCTTTTGGGCAGGGCGGACGCAAGCAGGGCGATAGAGCTCAGAGCGAGAGGGGGAACATTGTTCGTGGAAGTCGAGAAAGAAAACGTTTACCTGAATGGACCTGCGGAGTTTGTTTTTGAGGGGGAGATCTACGATAGTACTTAGCGAGGAACTGGTAAAAAGACTGGAGGAGCACGCAAGGAAAGAGGCTCCGAGAGAGGCTTGCGGAGTTCTTGCCGGAGCGAGGAAAGACGGGCAGCGCATCGTCAGAAAAATTTATGAGTGCAAAAACGTCAGCAGGTATCCGGAGACTACCTATGAAATATCTCCTGAAGAACTCCTTCGCGTCATTACAGAAATCGAGGAAAGCGGTTTAGAGCTGCTTGGCTTTTATCACTCGCATCCGATGGGTCTGGAGCATCCCTCTTACATCGACGTAAGCAGGGCTACATGGGCAGGCTATTCGTATGTGATAGTCTCGATTAACATAAGCTCCTGGGTCTGGAACGAGGAAGAAAATAAATTCGAGGAAGAAAAAGTTATAATAAGATAACCCTTAAGTGGTATAATGGGTCAAGACACGTTCTCAGCACTTCGCAATCAAGCTTTTCACATAACCGAGAACGAATGATTGCTCGTGCCGAGACCCAGAGTTACACTTGCGTAAGCAAGTGGCGGAGTGGTCAAGACCAAGGAGCGAGGAATGAAATGACGAAGCGACGAAGGGATTGAAAATGAAAGAAGTAGAGGGCTACCTTGCGAGCATCGTGGAAAGCTCGGCAGATGCGATAATGAGCATTGACCTAAAGGGAACAATCACGTCCTGGAATAAGGGCGCAGAAGACATCTTCGGATACAAAGCGAAAGAAATCGTCGGGAAGCACTACTATGTCATAGTTCCCAAAGAGCTCCGAGGGGAAACCGAGGAGCTCAGGAAGAAAGTGCTGAAGAAGGGATACATCCGGAATTACGAAACCTACCGCCTGCACAGGGACGGCAGGAAAATACCTGTGAATTTAACGATAAGCGTAATAAAAGACAGAGATGGAAAGCCGATTGGAACTTCTGGAATTTTTAAAGACCTTTCTGAGAGGAAAAAATTGGAGCAGGAAATCAAGGAAACGAGAGACCACTTCAGGAATATTTTGAATACGATTCAGGAAAAAATCTGCGTCATTGACAG